>JAKCEX010000038.1 GCA_023539395.1 Candidatus Geocrenenecus arthurdayi
AACTCAGAGACATCATTGAACGTTAATGTAGCGTTATGTAGGCAATTGTAGAGGTTTCTCCAAAATTAAGAGTTATTAGCCTCTTTTACCATCTTTTTAACATGCATAAGCTGGCCATTGCAACGATAGTAATAGCTCTTATAGCGTTAATCCTAGCTACCCCAGTGTATGCAGAAGCATATAATGCAATACTAGAAGATGAAAACCTTAGAATTACACTATACTATCCTCCGGAAGTCAAGGTTAGCTCATGCTATAATTTTAGATTTGAAGCTCAAGCATTCAGTTTACTTACTATAGATAAGATTAGACTAGTAATAAAGATGTATAGAGATAGTGTAACAGAGAAACTCTATGATGAAGTATTATTCAGTGGAAGTGTTGGAAGTGGTTGGACGTTTAGCAAGAATATTGTTATATGTATTCCTACGCCTAGGAGACCAGACCCATTCTTAGGAGCAGAGATATACGCAGAATATACATTAAATGATTCAACTACTAAGAAGCTGTCAACTGAATGGTATATGTCTATTGTAAGAACAAAGACTTATGATGAATTATTATCGGAACTTAATGAAGCTAGGAGATGGATTAGGTATTTAGAAGAAAAGATAAGTAAGCTTGATGATTACATTAAGAAACTAAAAGGAGACTTATCCACCCTTTCCAGTAGCTACAACAAATTATCCTCCGACTATAATTCTCTCCAAACTAGTTATAAGAAGCTCCAAGATGATTATGTCTCCCTACAACAGAAATACATGAGTCTCCAAGATGAATTTAAAAACCTCAGTGAAGATTACAGGAAACTGTTAATTGATTATGAGAAACTGAGGACTCTCTACGGACAGCTAATGGATAATAATAAGCAGCTTCAATCAAACTATAATTCTCTAAGAGAAGACTATACTTCACTATCTAAAGAACATTACAAGCTTCAAGGAATATACCAAGATTTAACGGAGAGATACAATGATTTAAAAAGTAGATATGAATCAAGCATTAATACAATAGGTCAACTCCAATCAACTATAAGCAATCTAGAGCAAACAATCAAGGAAAAAGAAGAAAGAATAAACGAGCTCAATCTAATTTATACCTCAACAGCTAATGAGAATACTCTAACTAAGAGTATACTCTACGCTCAGACAGCTGCTATTGCTGGGGTAGGTGCAGGCATATACATAATGAGTTTAAGAAAAAAGAGAACGACTCATCCAGCTACCCAATTACCTCCTCCACCTCCTGCCCCTCCCCCTCCTACTACAATACCTAAGGAGGAAGAAGCTAGGAATTCCGGGAACAGTAGAATACAAAAAATACTTTCTGGAAGAAGAATAACTCTTCCCAAAGATGCTCTAGAGAAGCTAAATATTAAAGAAGGTGGAAAAGTAAAAGTTGAACTTTATGATGGATATGTTAAGATAGTGCCGGTAAAAGAAGAAATAGAAGGAAACGCACAGTAATCGATAAGTGTGGTGGTAATGATAGAAGTAATGAAGAAGCTGTATTCTCTACCAGTACCTGATGAACTATTAATCAAGGTCTCAGATAACATCTATAAGTTTATTGAGTCTTCTAATATTCTTGAATTCAATTTTGAAATAGATTGTGACTTAGAGGAATAGAAGATTATGATTGACCTAGCCAAGACAACCATAAGAGAAGTCTACTCTGGGATAAGAAGCTTGAAGATGAAGCCTACGAAGATTGTCGAGGAATGTCTGAAGAGAATTAATAGACTGAATGATAACTTAAAGATGTTTATCTATGTAGCAGAAGTAGAGGCTATGCAGCATGCTGAAAAGCTTGAAAAAGAACTAGAAGAAGGAGTATGTAGAAGTAAGCTACATGGATTACCGATAGCTGTAAAAGATGCATTCTACACACAAGACATGCCTACTACTGGTGGTTCAATAATATTAAGAGATTTCAGACCAGCGAGAGATGCAGAAGTAGTAAGAAAACTAAGAGATGCTGGAGCAGTTATAATAGGGAAAACTAACATGCATGAATTCGCCTTCGGGGTTACAAACAAGAACCCCCATTATGGAGCTACTAGGAATCCTTGGAGTACAGATAGGATAAGTGGAGGATCGAGTGGAGGATCAGCTGTAGCAGTCTCTGTTGGAGTGAGTATTGGAGGACTTGGAACGGATACAGCAGGCTCTATTAGAATACCCTCAGCACTATGTGGAGTAGTAGGATACAAGCCAACATACAATCTCCTAAGCCTTAATGGAGTAATCCCACTAGCATGGTCTCTGGACACAGCTGGTCCTATAGCGAAAACAGTAGATGACATAATATTAATGTTAAACATCATGGTGGGAAAACGATTAAAAGCTCCCCCTAGAGTTAAGATAAGTCAAGATAAAGAATTAAGGGTTGGGTTACCTAGAAGGTTTATTGAAGAATGGATTTCAGAAGAAGTTGAAGAAGTCTTCTGGAAGTCTATCGATAGAATCGTTTCAGGGTCTGCTTGTCGGATTATAGAGGTAGATATTGAGTGGTTTAAACCTCTCTCGGATACTAGATACATTATTGTACTCTCTGAATCTGCAACCTTCCATCTGAAATGGCTTAAGAATAGATGGAGCGAATACGACCCAGATGTAAGAGATAGGATACTAGGTGGCTTATTCATCCCAGCGCCAGTATACATCCAAGCTCAGAAGATTAGAGAAGCCTTAAAAAAGAAGTTTCTAGAATTAATGAAAAACCTTGATGTAATCATACTCCCTGCGGTTCCGATAGAAGCTCCCAAAATAGAAGATGAAGTATTAATTATTAAGGATAGGAAGATAGGTGTTAGACGTGCACTACTATCTCTAACAGAACCATTCAATTCTCTTGGTAGCCCTGCTATAACTATTCCATGTGGATTAACAAAGAATAATCTACCTGTAGGATTACAGATAGCAGCTAAACCATGTGAAGACTACATACTCCTCAAGATAGCCGAAAGATTCGAAAAGATACTTGGAAGACTACCAGAACCACCAATCATACATTAACTATATCCTAGCCTGTATAGGGTAACGTAGAAATAGCATGTTTATATTATTGGAGAATTAGATTTAAGCTAATGCATGAGCTTCCACCTGGACAAGTAGTTGCAAAACACTGGAATATTTACAATGCCTTGGGTATTCCGAAAATAGATTTAGAGAATTGGAGATTAAAAGTATCTGGATGTGTTGAAAACCCACTTGAATTAGCTTATCATGATCTCCTATCTATGGAGCAAGAGCAGGTCAGAGGCGGGTTTCACTGTGTTGAGGGATGGAGTATAATTGATGTACTTTGGGAGGGCGTAAAAATTAAAACTATCGCTCAAAAAGCACGGTATCTTCCAAGCTCTAAATGGCTAATCTTTAAAGGCCTTGAGGGATATTCTGCACCAGTACAAATAGACTATGCTTTAAGTGAAGACTCAATAATAGCTTTGAGAATGAATGGCAAGCCTCTACCCTTGGAGCATGGTTTTCCAGCAAGACCAATAATTCCGAGAATATATGCGTGGAAGAGTGTGAAATGGCTCACAGAAATAATCTTTAATGAAACATACTTAGATGGTTACTGGGAGGAGAGAGGCTATCATCCAAGAGGGGATGTATGGCTTGAAGAAAGAAGAAAATAACTATAGAGAGTATTTTCAATCAATTATCTCTTTCTCATAAACTTACAGAGAGATTCTTTTTCCTTTCTTTACGATTGTAGGTTTCCCTAGTAATTCATAGTGTAGTCAAGATGGAGTCGGATTAAAAAAGTAAGAATCGTTGATTTAAGCCTGAGTATTCTAGAACATTACATATGCTCTGAGATACTCTAATTTACGGTTTCTACTAAGGATGGAAAGATAAATATTGTAGGGATCCTATTGATTACATGTCTTGAGCTCTCGTAAAGTTGACAGGCCTAAACTCGTAGACCATAGACATTGTAGGATCTGTGCTAGAGCTATTCCTCCAGGTGAAGAGTTCTGTTCAGATAAGTGTAAGCAAGTCTTCGAAGATTATAAGCGGAGGGAGAAGAGAAGCCGCTACATTTTCTACATAGTTTATGGAATACTTATGGTAGCATTACTACTACTTTTCATTATAAGACCTTTCTTATCTTAAGCTTAGTATGGTCTATCCTTTAAACGTAGAAGATAGGCTAAATAGTTAGTTGCAATGTGTAGAAAGAATGTTATTATGAGTAGAATAATTAGGATATCTAAGCTAACCCATCTCGGCAACCCGTAAGTTACGTAGGAGAAGAATAGTGAAGATAGTAGGAAGCCAAGCTGATCTACTACTGGTAGTGGTTTACCTCTCTCAATCCCAATCCTTCTTTTTATGAATGAGCCTAGAATATCCCCTACCATAGCTCCAATACTCAGTATAAGTGGCTCAAGTATGCTACGGAAAATACCCGTTAAAGAATATATAGACAGACCTACCAGTGTTCCTACAGCGATACCTGATATTAACCCCTCAACTGTTTTACCGTCACCGAGGATCCTCTTGTTATCCCATGCATATAACCCCATATCAAGGGGTGTTGATCTACCGATAAGTTTTACAGAAACAACTGGTGTAGCATTAGCTATATATGAAGGGAGAACAAAAACTAAAGCTTCCAGAAGACGGCTATAGAATTCACTCAACCCAATAATTAATGAATACTCTTTGATTTTAGCGTTTTCCGAATCTCCCAATATACATTAAAACTAGCCGGTCTGTTATGTCTCTTCTAGGCTGCTATAACGTAAAAAACATATGTAGGGAACTTACAAAATACTAAGATGGTGATAGGAAGTGTACAATTTTAGAGATTATGAAATCGATTTTATGAATAAGGCTAGGGTTATGAGGTTTGCATCAATTACCAAGGATAATTATCCTCATGTTGTTCCATTATGCCATGTCTACTATAATGGTTGCATCTATGCTGTTACAGATTATGGTACAAAGAAACTTGAAAACATAAAACACAATAATCGCGTAGCAGTAATAATTGATGAGTACGGTGAGCCTTGGGGGAGAAATAAGGGTATCATGATTCAGGGAAGAGCAGAAATACTGGAAAGTGGCGAAGAATTCAGAAGAGTTGCTGAACTACTTACAGAGAAGTTCCCATATTATAAGAGAGAACCATATGGTCCAATAGTTGAAGGAGATGCACCTATAATAAAAATCATCCCAGAAAAAGCTGTTAGCTGGGGCTTAAAACCAAGGCGTAGGAGATAATTATCAGGTAAGAATCTCAGAGTATCGTTTTAGAGATTATCTCCTGAATAACTTGAGGAACCATTAGAGGAAGGTTTATCACTTTGTTTATCGGAGAACTAGAAGATGTGGAAATTATTAAAGAAGAAGGATGTTAAGGTTATCCAACCTCTATCTAAGAAGATTGATGAAGCAGTATCTAGATTAGAAGTTGTAAGAACTAGACTCAACAATAGAGTTAAGGTTCTTGAAGCGAGAGGTAGAGAAATCTTTGAAGCAATAGTTAAAGCACAGACAGAGAGGGATACAGATAGAGCAGTATTATATGCTAATGAATTAGCGGAATTAAGAAAGATGCTTAGGAAGGCTATACATAGTGAATTATCACTTGAGGGAGTAATACACAGGCTACAGACAGTTAAAGATTTCGATGAACTGTCAGACGTTCTCGCTCCACTTAGAGAAATCTTAATCAGAGTCAGTGGGGATGTTAGAGGAGTAGCACCCGAGCTTTCCGATAACTTAAGGAGTATTACAGATACTTTTGATGAAGTATCTGTAGAGCTCGGAATGTTTCCTGAGATGATCCAAGTTGAACCATCGGTCAGCGAAGAAGCAGAGAAGATACTAGCTGAAGCAAGTGCGATTGCAGCTGAAAGAGCTAAAACTAGAGTAAGTGAGCTACAAATTTAATAATTGATTTCATTAACTTTCTTTCTAGCTAGTCTGTCGGCTATTTCTAATGGTTCTGGATAACGTCCACCCATTAGCTTGATTATTTCTGGGATTTCTTCTACTCCAATTTTGTACCCTGGGCTAACATAGAATTTTCTCTTATCTTTAAACCAGAAACCTAATACTTTTCCATCAAGATATACTGGTCCCATGTCTCCCCCTCCAGCTTCTTCTCCAACTAATAATTTCTTAGCTATACCTAACGTTGGTTTATCTAGTATGAATCCAGCTATTACCGCTAATCCAGCTCTTCTAGGATGAAGTACGCCGTGGCCATCTACTATGAGTAAGTCCCATCCACCACTTATCTTTTCAACGACTTCGATGATTGAAGGTGCTTCTCTAATAAATAGTAAACCGGGAATATACTCATAAGTAGGTTTACTGACTACGTATGATTCCTCAATTATGTCTTTTATCTTCAAACTCCATAATACACCTACTGTAACCATTAGCTCACTATTTTTGTAAGCTGAGTCAACTGCTAAGATTTTTTCTAATTTACTGATATCTAAATATGAGGAGAGATTTAGGTTTCTAGATATAGCTATTTGTAATTTTTCTAGAAACTTGTTGAGTAAGCGGGATGACTCCATAGAATTCTCCATTTCACTCTACGATTTAGAAGGAGATTAAAAGCTTAACTTAGACTGACTGATAGTAGTGGATGAATATTATTTTTAAGTTGGTTGAGTGATTCATATGTAGAATGTATAAGATTGACTTCAATAATTTGGATGAATGGATAAGAGAAAAGAGGATAAAGAGAGTATTGATACAGGCACCTTTAGGACTTAGACCTCAGATTCCACTAGTAGTTAGATATTTAAAAGAAAGGAATATCGAAGCAATAATCTCTACTGGAAAATGTTGGGGTGCATGTGATATAGCTTACTGGGAAGCCGAGGCTATTGGAGCTGACGGTATCGTACATATGGGGCATGCAAAATTTGCAAATTATGATGAGATACCTGTATTCTATGTAGAGTGTAGGTTAGCCGACCCGAATCCACTACTTGAAATGGTTGACAGAGTTTCAGAGGTTATTGGAGAAGGCAAAATAGTAGGTATTGGAGCAACAATTCAATGGGTTGAATTCTTAGACTTATTTGCAGAGAAGCTTAGAGAAAGAGGTATAAGGGTTCTAACAGGGAAGAGAAGCTTTAGAACCCCCTATAGAGGACAAGTAGTAGGGTGTGATTATACTTGTATATGGAGTGTGAACGATAAAATCGATTGCTCGTTAATTATAGGAAGTAGATTTCATGGGATTGGAGCTTCATTAACTACACCTAAACCAGTCTATGTAATAGACCCTGAACTGAAAAAGATACGAGAAATCAGTTCAGAAGTAAGAGAACTTTTAAAATGTAGATACGCATGGATAGAAACATTCAGGAACTCGAGAAAGATAGGGGTATTAATTGGTGTGAAGCCTGGGCAGAGGAAGATCCATACAGCCTATAGAATGAAGAATATACTTGAGGAGTGTGGTAAAGAAGTAGACCTACTAACTGTAGATGAACTGGATGCAGATCAGCTTGATAACCTACCATATGAGGGGTATGTTAATACAGCATGCCCTAGACTCTCAATAGAAGACCAGATGAAGTTCCGGACACCCCTACTACTCCCCTCCGAAGCTCTCATAGCATGTGGAAAGCTTAAATGGGAGAACACAATTTATTCTAGAAGGTATCTTATAAGCTAGCGGGTAGAGACATGGTATTCGTAGAAGATGGTGGATTCGTCATACCAGGTCAAAGGATATGCGTTGCTGAAGAATATTCTCCAGGATTAAATGTAAAGATGGCAAGAGATAATATAATTATTTCAAGTAGGGTTGGTTTCGTCAATTATGATAAAAGTAATAGAATAGTTCATGTTCGTCCAGTAAAATCTATTGAAGGCATAAATCTGGGAGATCAAGTTCTCGTTGAAGTTAAAGATGTTCAAGAAAAGATAGCTGTAGTCGAGATCCTTGCTGTTAATGGTAGACCTATAAAACATAGGAGAACCGCTGTCATACTCCCCGACCTAAAGACTAGGCAAGACCTTAATGAATGCATAGGAGTAGGAGACCTAGTAATCGCCCACGTAGTTACGTTATTCTCAGGAGTAATAGGGTTAAGTATATGGAAGAATCAGCTAGGAGCAGTCCTACCAATATGCAGTAGATGTGGTAGACCACTAAAGAAGAAGGATAAAGCCTTAGTCTGTCTTAAGTGTGGAAATAGAGAAAAACGTAAAATGGCATCTATCAATACATCAACCCTAAGTGAATGGATATTTGGCAGCAGCTTAACAAGGTAGAAGAACCTAGTAAATAGGAGGACCTCAACCGTTAGAGACCTATATTAAAGATCTGGGAGTCCCTTAGAAGTAAAGATTGACCTTATAGTTAAAATCATGCTGTGATCCATCTAATCTTGCATAATTGGGAATAGTAGCGGGGTGAAAGAAGCTGGAGTTAAAGATTGTAACTCTTAGAGATGATTTCCTTGAAATAGAAGCTGTAGATGAAGACCCATCAGTTCTCGATTCATTAGCTGAAATTCTCCAGAAGATAGATGGGGTAGAATATGCAGGAATAGCCGTAGAGCATCCATTAACTATGAAAACTATACTGAGGATAATGACAGATAAGCAGAAAATAAAATCCAAGGATGCATTAATTAAAGCTCTAAATGAGCTATCTACAATTGTAGATGAGCTCGCCGAGAAAGTAAAACTATTGTAATAAGAAGTGTATGTATGGAGAGAATACATAACAGCTTGATTATTCTATTCTTCAAGCTTAGAATATGGCTTAACAATCTTACATAAATTACTCAATAAATAATAAATCTTGATCCTTCTAAATTCTCGGCGAAGAGTCTAGTATGTTAATATATTCATGTTAGAAGATTATTGTCTGGAAGTGGAGGTTAGAAGGCTTCGTACAGGTATCGAAGGCTTTGATAAACTAATTGAAGGAGGAATACCTGAGGGTTTCTTCATAGCTGTAACGGGAGAACCAGGATGCGGGAAGACAATCTTTGCAATACATTTTATTCATCAAGGAGTTCTCGATAATGATAAATCAATATATGTAACTACAGAAGAAAGTAGAGAATCAATAATAAAGCAAGCTTCTCAATTCAATATAGATTTTGAGAAATCAATAGAAGAAGGTAAGCTGATAATAATTGATGCCTTAATGGGTAGAGAAGATAGATGGAGTTTGCAGAGTCTAGATCTTGAAGCATTAGTTGGAAAGATTATTGAAGCTAAGAAAGAACTTGGATATGGTAGAGCGAGAGTAGCAGTAGACTCGATAAGCGCATTCTGGCTTGATAAACCAGCTATGGCTAGGAGATACTCATACTATCTTAAGAAAGTATTAACAAAATGGGATTTTACAACTCTTGCAATAAGTCAATATGCTATTACAACCTCCCTATCCCATGACCAACCTATATTAGTAAGAATAAATGGGGAAGCTCAGAACACGCCGATAGGCGTATTGGTAAACCAGCTAATACATGATTCTCACATAAAGAATATAGAAGTTGCCTGCCTAGATTGGAGAGATTTCAAGATAAAATGGGCTCAACCATATGCTGTGATAAAACATGTGTATACTGGGCCACTATATAGGGTTAGATTAGAAGATGGAAGAGAAGTATCTGTAACAAGAGATCATAGCTTGTTTGTTGTTAGAGATGGTAGGATAAAATGTATTCCAACTAGTGAAATAATTATAGGTGAGTATATCTTAGCACCTGTTAAACAGATTGAAGATAATAGCATAGTAGGTGATAAAATAGGCTACCGACAATACACTAAAACTTGTAGAGATGTGGTTATCCATCCTAAATTCATGAAAGACCGAATTAGGGGGAGACGGTCTATAGGTGATGTGAAAGTATTAAGAATTGAAGATATAGAGACAGAAAATGTTGAAGATGCTGACGTGTATGATGTATCTATATTGAATTTAGAGAATTTCATCGCAGGCATTGGTGGAGTGATATGCCATAATTCTGAAGCATTTGGATTCGGTATAGAGCATATAGCTGACGGTATAATCAGGTTTAGAAGAAGTATTAAGGCTGGAGAATTAAGAAGATATGTTCTAATAGAGAAGATGAGGCAGACAAACCATAGTAGATATCTACATGAAATAGATATTGTTTCAGGTAAAGGATTGGTTATAGTAGGACCTGTAGAGAGGAGGAGAGAAGATTTCAGTCTCCCAAGAGAGGTCTCTAGGAAGATAATCGAATCTAGGAAGAAAACGGAAGAAGAGATCCCTTAAGGAGTGACAGAATATTGAAAAACTTACACGACCTCCACTTTACATAGTTCTTCTCTCCCCTATATTCAAAATAGTAATCTCTCCTCTCCATATCTACTGCTCTCTTAAACATTTATTTCCCCCTATAAATAAGTTCAAATACCTTTCAGTATTTAGTATCTTTGATGGATAAGTGCAGTAGATGTAAGACTGAGGAAAAGCCGTTATTTAGATTAAAGAACTTAAACATGCTAGTATGTTCTCAATGTTTTGCGAGTTACTATGAAAAGAAAGTCAAGAATACTGTATTAAAGTATGGAATGCTTAATGGTGTAAGGAGGCTTGCATTAGCTGTTTCAGGAGGGAAAGATAGCATGGCTTTGGCAAGAGCCCTCTTAGAAGTATTTCCTTCTATCAAGTTCACGATTATACACTTGAATCTAGGGATACCCAATTATTCAGATGAGTGTCAAGAGATAGTAGAAAAGTTTTGTAAAGAATATTCAATAGAACTCTTACTGTATGACTTGAAGAAGTATAACGGTTACTCCATATATGATTTCGGAAATATAAAATCTAAAAAAAGAGTGTGTGGAGTATGCGGTACTGTTAAAAGATATCTTATGAATAAGATTGCATATGAGAATGGCTTCGATACTATAGCTACAGGCCATAACCTCGATGACATAGTTGAGATACTATTCAATCTATACATTAATGGGAGTATAGAAGAACTAGTAAGAATAAAGCCTGTTTCAAGTAGCACGCACTCTAAGATTGTTAGAAAGATAAAACCATTAATAGAAATGACTGACAGGGAAGATCTATACTATGCAATTTCTAGGAACCTCAATTACGTATCATCTGAGTGCCCCCTAGTAAAAGGCTCAAGGATGATCAATAGAAAGAAATTGATTTTAAAGATTGAAGAAGAGATACCCAACTTCAAGTATCTATTATTAAAAACACATTTAAAGCGGTTCCTACCCATGCTTGAAGAATACGTGTTACCTCCCACCCTGAGAGAATGTGAAGATTGCGGTATGCCTTCTATTAATACAGTATGTAGCTTCTGTAAATTATCTTCAAAGATATTGAAGCTGGTGGAAAATAATTGAGGTGGAAGAGAGAATTAGAGAACAAGATCTTAAAACGATTATCCAATGATTTAATAGATATATTATCATCTACCAGTGTAAAGCCTATACATCTAACTATAACATCCTTACTCTTAGCTCTTACATCTTCATTCATCTACTACTTCTCTAGAGACTCCATCTACCTCTATTTCGTAGCGGGAGCATTGTTTCTTCTATCTGGTTTTCTAGATGCATTAGATGGAGCATTAGCTAGAAAGAAGAATATGGAGAGTAAGAGTGGAGCATTCCTCGATTCAACTCTCGATAAGATTGGAGAATCAGCTATATTCATTGGAATAATAGCTTCTGGAGCGGTTACAGCTTTATGGGGATCTTTAGCTCTATCTTCCTCGATCCTTGTTAGTTATACGAGGTCTAGAGCTGAATCTCTCGGAGTTGATCTAAAAGGAGTAGGATTAATGGAGAGAGCTGAGAGGATGATTCTCATCTCGATTGCATCATTCTTAGAGCCATTCTTCAAAGGAGTTATTAACTTAGCAATGATATTACTAACAATCTTATCTCTCTCTACACTTATTCATAGAATATTATACGTTAACGGAATCCTCAGTCATAAGCTTTCTTGAATATTATAGCTCCATCTTTAAATTCCAGCTCATACACTTCATTTACTTCTAGTCTTATTCCGAGAAGCTCATACTCTTCTTCACTCAAGTATAATGTCATCTTAGGCTTAACTGGCTCCCTTATGTATGGCATTAACCCTAAATCTTGTAGATGACTTAACATATCTTGAAGCATCTGGTGAACCATGAATGAGTCTTCGGTTAACCCTCTTGTTCCAACTTCTCTTACAATCTTCTTCTCTTCTACAAGTTCTATTATCTTTCCTCTTCTACCTGTTTCAGGGTCACGCATACTTGATATTCTATAAACTCTTACTAAAACCATTCTTCTATCTCACTCTTCAGTCTTAACCTCCTCTAGGTCTTCTAAGTATTTCCCATATTCATCGGAATCCATAAAGTCTTCATAGTTAACTTCCTCGGTGAGTTCTATTAAAGCTATCCAACCCTCACCGTATGGGTCTTCATTTACTAGCTCTGGGCTATCTATCAACTTACTATTTACTTCTACTACTTTCCCAGTTACAGGTGAGTAAACATCTGCTGAAGCTTTAACAGACTCGATTGTAGCTAGAGTCTCATTCTGTTTAACTTTCTGTCCAACATTCGGGAGCTCTACAAATATGACTTCTCTAAGCTTCTTCTGAGCATAATCTGTTATCCCAACCCTAGCTTTATTCTTCTCAATCTTAACCCACTCATGCTCCCTAGTATAATAGTAGCCTTCAGGAACTTCGTATTCTAATGACATATACTCAACCTCCACCCAAAAAGGGATGAAGCTACCTCCCTATAAATATATGCTCAAAACAAATCTAACCCTTTGTTCTGCAACCATAGAAGCAGCACACAAAATATGAGGTTAAAGACTTAGAAGCACAGTAAGATGGAAAACATAGGACAAGATAACTCTATGTTTACTCTCGGAGTAATTCTGAGAGAGATTTGTATTCACCATGCTTATAATACTTTATGCTTGTCTCAATGTGTATATGTAATCCGAGATTCTCAAATAACTTTAAGAGTTCTGCTCCAGAAATCTTATCCACCAGTTTCCCCTCCATGATTTTTTTAGCAAGTACTGTAACTATCTTTCTTGTTATCTCAGGGTAATCTCTCATAGCAGCTTCAAGAACTTCTTCACCTCTATCAGTTAGGCTCCCTCTAAAGACATTAAGATACTTATCAAATTCTTCCTCCTCTCTTGAAGCTTTAAGATCACTTATAGACTTAGAGGCAAGCATCTGCTTCATCTTCTTTAATCTTAGAAGCTTTAATTCAATACTTTCATCCATACCTAAAACGTAAACAGTAAATTCTTGAATTTAAATTAATTGCTAAAAATCTTATATGTTGTAGTGAAAGAAAAATAGATAGGGCTGGATGCAGATCCTGGATGGTTTATCATCTTTCCTTACCTTAACATATTCAATGTTTAACCATTTTTAAAGTAAATCGACCAAAAATAAATAATAGGCAGGATTATCTATAGATGCGAAGATAGATGGATAATTATTTTAACAAGGTATCTGGAAAAGATATAGAATTCTTTGAAAAGCTTCTCGGGAGTAGAAATGTATCGATTAGCGAAGTAGAACTAGTAGCTAACTCGGTTGATGCTTACCCTGGTGGATTCTATAAGCCTGAGATAGT
>JAKCEX010000039.1 GCA_023539395.1 Candidatus Geocrenenecus arthurdayi
TTGGATTATTCACGATTGTTATTAGATTTCCTTTTCTCTCTATCTTCGTATACCCTGGTATCTCTAGTCTCTCTTCCAGCACCCTAAATATGTCTTCTTTAGCAAATGCTACATAGTAGATTATCTTGTATCCTCCTACATCAAATTTTAGTGTTATCTTTATTGGGAGTTCTTCTCTCCCACCCCATACGATGTTTTTGTAGCTCCACCATTCTAGATATGGAGCATATGGGTCTAGTTGCTCTCCTATGGCTTTCTTCAGGAATCTAAAAAAGTCTACAAGGTTACTCTTACCCGATGCATTCGGTCCAACTACAACATTAAAATTATTTAGTCTAATGGTTGTATTCTTGAAGCTTTTGAAGTTTTCTACATGGATTTCTTCTAGAATAGGCTTCATCTTCTATTTAATCTCCTTCATTCAAAGATATGTGTTTACTATTTTTAAAGGTTTCGTTTCTTAAGTTTAATGTAGATGATGGATCTATATTGCTACAATAGGTGGGTGTAATATTCTCTTGGTGAGAGTTCTTGGTATTCCTTTGTCTTTAAAGCTATGCATCTTCTAATATCTAAGCATAAGTCGCATTTAGATATGTATCCATCTTCTCTTTCCTTGTAATCGAATTCTCTTACAGCTAGCTTGTATAGTTCTCCTAAGTTCTTGTTTATCAGTATGTCTAGTATTGGTTTCTCGTCTAGGTCGACTCCCTCTTCTAAGAGTTGATCGAGTTTTCTAGCATCTCCTAGGGATATTCCTCCACAGTATCCTGTCATATAGTTTCCATAGTTATCTACGTGTGTATGCCATTCTCTGAGTAGGTTTTCTCTACAGTTTTCTTTAAAGAATATCTTTGCAGGATATTTAGGGAAGATATTTCTAAGCTTGTAGCATGTTCTACCCATAGGTATGAGCTCAACCCATTCCAGCCCTCTTAAGCCATGGATTTTGAGGTAATCTTCGAATCTGAGTAACCCTTTAAGGTTAGTTTCTTTAAATTGTCTATAGAACTCATATTGGTATATTATCGTATTGTATCCGAAGAATTTAAGACTTGAAGAAATATTATTCTCAATTCTCTCAAATGGTACATATTCTACTATGAATGGGTTAATGCTTACTAGGATACCGTCAAGCCCAGAATCTTTAAGTTCCCCCAGCTTCTCTACTGTTCTCTCTGGATCTATACACCAGTAAGAATTTGTTTCAACGAAGATAGATGGGATACCGTAATCTTTAGCGATCTTAACAGCTTGTAGAAGTAATGGATAGTTTAGAAATGGTTCACCACCTGTAAAATGTAATCCATAATTGATTCCAACTCTATGAACCCCATATGGTGATGGTAGAATCTTATCTGAGAGTTGGGAGAGTATGCTTTTTAGGTCGTTTATTGAGATCCAATCATTGCTCCACTTGGGTGAGCATGCATACATACAGTGCCTACATTCAGAATTACATCTATAGGATAAGAATATACCACATGAGATTGGATTAGGTGGAGTAATCTTCACAGTTTATCCCAACCCTCTATCTACCATCCTAGCTATAAAAATAACTAACTTGATCTCTTCTTAGCCTAATAAGAATACTGCTACACTGCTAAGGTTATCTTTAGGTTTGGTTAGTTTGCGATATAAATGTAAGTTAGAGTTGTTATGTTTGCTGAGGGATCCGGTTTTGTTGAATTTAATTTAAGCTTTTATAATAGTTGATGGATTACTTAATTGAAGTTTGCGTTGAGGTTGCATAGTCTTGAGTGAAGGAGTAAGATTAACTGACAGAGAAATTAAGTATATGTCTCTTTTTGAAGCAGCCACGGGTGCATCAGTTATCGATTGCATAGACTCAGCTGATGTAATAGTCTTCATAGTAGGTAATGGTGAACTTAAGAAAGTATTATCGAAGAAAGGTGTAAAGATTCAGCAATTCTCCAAGATGGTAAAGAAGAAGATAAAAGTTATAGAGTATTCTCCTGACCCCTCCAAGTTTATTGAGAATGCACTACTTCCAGCTAGAGTGATTGAGCCTGTCCGAGTTACCGAGAGGACTGATGGGAAGAAGATAGCTGTAGCAGCAGTTGACCCAAAAGATAAAGGAATAGCGATAGGTAAGAATGGTAAAACAATAGAACTTATACGGCTAATAGCTAAGAGGCATCACCAAATAGACCATGTAATCATAACCTAGGCTAACAGTAGCTTAAACAGAAACCCAGTAGATGGATGCTATCTAATCTTCATATTTAGGTCTTAAGTTTGTTCCTGCAGGTTGATATACTATTATATTAAGCTTATTCTTGAATAATTAGGGAAAGATTAAATACGGAGTGCAATAAACAATGATGGAGGATTTTCAAATATGTCTGGGAATAGACCTAGAGTCTTATTATTTGATGAAGCTATAGGCTTAACAAAGTTTGAGCTTGGTGGTAAAGGCTATGGATTAGTTGAGATGACTAGGATAGGGCTACCAGTACCACCTGGAATAAACATACCGACCTACGTTTGTAGAGAATACTATTCTAATGGTAGGCTTCCAGATGGAATACTAGAAGAAGTAAGAGAGAAACTCAGAGTCATAGAAGAAAGAGTTGGGAGAAGATTCGGCTCTACCGAGAAGCCTCTACTAGTATCTGTCCGTTCAGGAGCACCATACTCTATGCCTGGTATGATGGATACAATCTTAAATCTAGGATTAAATGATGAGATCGTTAAAAGCCTCGCTGAAGAAACAAGGGATGAGAGATTTGCATATGATTCTTATCGTAGACTAGTTCAGATGTTTGGTAAGATAGTTCTAGGCGTTAAAGATGAGAAATTCGATAAAATAATTGAAGAGCATAAGAAGAAGCTTGGAGTAAAACATGATGTAGAGATACCTGCAGAGGAATGGAAGAAGATCATTGAAGAATTCAAGGAGTTAATTAAGCAGGAGACTGGGAGGGAATTCCCACAAGATCCATGGGAGCAGCTTAAAATGGCTATAGAAGCAGTCTTCAAATCGTGGAATAATCCTAGAGCAATAGTCTATAGGAAGACTTACAATATCCCTGAGGACCTTTATACTGCTGTAAACATTCAGATGATGGTTTTCGGAAATCTAGGATTTAATTCAGGTACAGGTGTCGGATTTACTAGGAACCCATCTACAGGTGAGAAGAAGCTCTATGGGGAATACTTATTGAATGCTCAGGGAGAAGATGTTGTCGCAGGTATTAGAACACCTAAACCATTAGAAGAACTAAAGAATGAGCTACCACAAGTCTATGAAGAGCTACTAAGGGTATCCGACATCCTTGAGAAACATTTTAAAGAGATGCAGGACTTTGAATTCACGATACAAGAAGGTAAACTATATCTTCTGCAGACTAGGAATGGTAAGAGAACAGCTCAAGCAGCTGTTAAGATAGCTGTAGATATGGTGAATGAAGGATTAATCTCAAAAGAAGAAGCAATAGCTAGAATAGACCCGAATGATCTAAACCAGCTACTACACCCTAGAATAGACCCGAATATCAAGGCTAATCCTATAGCTAAGGGATTAAATGCATCCCCAGGAGCAGCTACAGGGAAGGTAGTTTTTACTGCAGATGAAGCAGCTGAGCTAGGAGCTAAAGGTGAGAAAGTAATACTTGTTAGACCTGAGACTAAACCTGAAGATATACATGGAATGATTGCTGCACAAGGGATCTTGACGAGTAGAGGGGGGATGACTAGCCATGCAGCGGTAGTTGCTCGTGGAATGGGTAAACCAGCAGTGGTAGGAGCAGAGATGATCAAGATCGATTTAGATAAGGAGGTCTTTACAGTTGATGGAGTACAAGTTAGGAAGCTTGATATAATAACTATTGATGGGACAACTGGTCATGTCTATCTAGGAGCGATACCAACCATCGAACCTGAGTTAAGCGATGAACTACGGATTCTACTTAGCTGGGCTGATGAGATTAGGAAGCTTGGGGTTAGAGCTAATGCTGAGACTCCTGCTGCAGCACGTAAAGCTAGAGAGTTTGGAGCTGAAGGAATAGGTCTAGCTAGGACTGAGAGAATGTTTAATGCACCTGATAGACTTCCAATAGTACATGAATTGATATTCGCTGAAACAGAGGAAGAAAGATGGAGCGCTATAAAGAAGCTTTTACCGATGTTTAAGTCAGACTTTAAGGAGATCTTTAGAGAGATGGCTGGATACCCTGTCACAGTTAGGTTGCTTGACCTACCACTGCATGAATTCTTACCGAGAATAGAAGAACTGATACAAGAAGTTACGGAATTGAGGATTAAAGTTAAGAGCCGTAAGAAAGGATACAAGAAAGCATTGAAGCTTCTACAAGAGAAAGAACGTATATTAAAGAGAGCTTTACAACTCGCAGAACATAATCCAATGATAGGTCATAGGGGATGCAGGCTTGGGATAAGCTACCCAGAGATATACCGTATCCAAACTAGAGCAATAATTGAAGCAGCTCTAGAATTGAAGAGGGAAGGTGTAGAAGTTCATCCAGAGATAATGATACCTTTAGTAAGTGAAGCTAACGAGCTACGTATTCTAAGAAGAATAATAGAAGATGAAGCGGAAAAAGTCTTCCAGGAATATGGGGATAGGATAAAATTCCATGTAGGAACAATGATCGAGACTCCAAGAGCAGCTCTAACAGCTTCAGAGATAGCGAAGGTTGCAGACTTCTTTAGTTTCGGAACAAACGACTTAACACAGATGACTTTCGGGTTCAGTAGAGATGATGCAGAAGCTAAGTTCATGGCTCAATACCTTGGTAAGAAGATTCTACCATACAACCCATTTGAGAGAATTGATGAAGTAGGAGTAGGGAGGCTAATAAAGATAGGGACAAAAGAAGGGAAAGAAGCTAATCCTAAGCTAGAAGTTGGAATCTGTGGAGAACATGGAGGAGACCCTGAGAGTATAAGATTCTTTGAAGAAGCAGGATTAGACTATGTAAGCTGCTCACCATACCGTTTACCAATCGCTAGACTAGCTGCTGCTCAAGCAAGATTAAAAGAACTAGCCGTAAAAATAACAGTATAAGACTCAGAGATCTTCACAGCCAATCTAAATCTCTTTAAAACAATCTCCAATACTCATATTGAAATCTTATAACTACTTTTAGACATATTCTTAACGTAGAATATGCCTCGGATAACAGGTGGGGAAGTCTTAAAGCGGTGCTTAATACAGGAAAACGTAAAATACGTATTCGGAGTGCCTGGAGACCAGCTATATCCATTCCTAGATGCGGTATACAAAGATGAGAGAATAGAGTTTATTATGATGCGTCATGAAGCTGCTGCAGCTCATGCAGCAGATGCATGGGCACGGCTTACAGGTAAACCTGGGGTCTGTATTGGTACGGTAGGTCCAGGAGCTGTAAATCTCGTATCTGGAGTTTACCCAGCTTATGCAGATAGTATACCTGTTATAGTTATTACTGCTCAGAACCAGACTTGGCAGTCATATCCTGATCGTGGTTCTCAGCAAGCTTTAGATCAGCTTACACTCTTCAAACCAGTTACTAAATGGAATGCTGTCATAAATCATTGGAAACGTATCCCTGAGCTAGTACATTGGGCTTTTAGAATAGCTTTAACGGGTAGACCTGGCCCTGTTCATCTAGATATCCCATCAGATATACTTTATCAGACTGGTGAAGAAGATGAGGTTGAGTTTACCCCTCCACCTAGTTATAGACCTCTAGCCCACCCAGTAGGTGATACTATATTGATAGATCATGCTGCAAGAATGTTAGCTGAAGCTGAGAGGCCGTTAATACATATTGGTGGAGGGGTACTGCGTTCAGGAGCTACTCAAGAAGTTATCCAGCTTGCTGAATACCTCCAAGCACCCATAACGACTTCAGTGAGTAGTAGAGGAGCTGTCCCAGAAGATCACCCACTATTTCTTATATCTGCATGCCCAGGTAATGGAGGTATAGTTGCACAGATAGAAGCAGATGTAGTTCTAGTAGTTGGATGTAGGCTTGGAGCACTAGATATGTGGGGTAGACCACCAGGGTGGGGTGAACTGAATAAACAGAAGATTATCCAGATAGATATTTCTGGAGAGGTTATTGGTCTCAATCGCCCAGTCGATATTGGAATAGTTGGAGATGCTAAATCTACTCTTAGAAGCCTTCTTGAAGCATTGAAGAAATATACTCCAGCTAGGAGAGAAAACAAGTATCTCCAAGACTACAAATATATTGAGAAAGCTTGGTTGAGGGAATTTGAAGAATTATCAAGACTTGACATCATCCCAATACATCCACTTAGAGTAGTAAGAGAAGTTAGAGAATTCTTCCCACGGGACGCTATCGCAATAATAGATGGTGGAAATACATCAGTCTGGTGCTTCTACCTACATAGAGTCTATGAACCAGGTACTTATCTAAACTGTGCAAGTGGAGACTCAGGGCATCTAGGTACAGGAATACCATATTCAATAGCTGCTAAACTTGTATATCCAGACCGACAAGTTTACTGTATAACAGGTGATGGAGCATTCGGCTTTAATATTCAAGAACTTGAAACAATAAGCAGGTTAAAGTTGCAGGTAATCTTTATAGTAATGAATGATCGTGCATGGGGGATGATTAGGTCTGGGCAAACACTATTTTATTCTAGGAGATATATAGGCGTAGACTTCACAGACGTTAGGTACGATAAGATAGCTCAAGCAATGAATTGCTATGGTGAGAGAGTGGTAGAGCCTAGAGAGATTAAGCCTGCATTAAAGAGAGCTGTTGAATCAGGATTACCAGCGGTCATAGATGTAGTAGTTGATAGGGAATCTATACCTCCAGACTTTAAGACATTAGCTGCAATATGGCTGGAAGGATGTGAAATACCTGAAGAAGTCAGAGTAGAAGAGGTAGAAGCATTGGATAATAATAGGTAAAAAATACATCTTCCTTAATCATTCCCATTATTTTTTACATGTAGTATAGTGTAGCTAGAAGTCTACCTCTCTACCTTCATAAGCATAGATGAAGAGTCTCATGTAGTCTTCTCTAGTTGGTACTCTAGGGTTAGCTATAGTCCCCGTAGACATCATAGCTTTATCAACGAGCTCATCTAGCTTTCTATCTAGCTCTTCCCTCCTTATCCCAAGTTCTCTTATCGTTAATGGTTCACCTACTTCTCTTAGAAGCTCTCTTATCTTCTGAACGAATTTTCCAACTATCTCCTCTCTACCCTCTCCTCTTATGCCGATTGCTTGAGCTAGCTCGATATACCTATCCTCAGATTCTTTGAGATTATACTCTATTGATGTTACTAAGACTGGTGAGACAGATCTACCATGAGGGATCTTAAACATAGCTCCAATTGCATGGCCCATTGCATGCGCTACACCTATCTGGGAATTGCTGAAAGCAGCTCCAGCAAGCATTGCTGCATAATGCATCTTTTCTCTAGCTTCTCTATCTCTAGAATCTTTAAATGATCTTGGAAGATAGTTGAAGATTATCCTTACTGCTGCAACTGCAAATACATCTGATAAGTCATTTCTCCAACGTGAAACATATCCTTCGATAGCGTTAGCTAATGCATCTACTCCCGTATCTGCAACTAATCTCGGAGGCATAGAGAGTGTAAGCTCAGGGTCAAGTATAACTATATCTGAGACTACTTCTCTAGAAGCTAGCTCCATCTTCCTCTTCTCTCTTGTATCTGTGATTACGATAGCCCATGAAGCTTCAGAGCCCGACCCACTAGTAGTTGGAATAGCTATCATCTTAGCTTTATTCCTTAAACCTAGTTTTGTTAATGGATTTATCTCATCTATTTTTATGTCTGGTCGTTCATATAAGACCCAGGCAGCTTTCGCAGTATCGATAGAGCTTCCACCTCCTAGAGCTATTATCCAGTCTGGCTGATGCTCTCTTACAACTTCAAGACATCTATAAACGCTCTCAGTAGATGGTTCAGCCTCAACTTCATTGAAGACCCTTACTTCTAGTCCAGCTTCTCTAAGATTTTTCTTAACTCTGTCTACGAAGTTTAAGCTTTCTATTACTCTATCAGTAACTATCAGTGCTCTCCTACCTTCTATCGTTTTTAAGTATTCTAATGCTTCTTCACCAATGATTATTGTTCTAGGTATAGTTATCTCCCACATGCTTCCCCCAACGTATACGTTATCGGACTCTACCTCTATAGTATGAATTCTGTAGGGATCCTAGAAGCTGTCTTAACAAGTTCTGATGCTGCTTTAGTATATCTTAGAACTTTACCCATATCTCCCTCAAGCTTAAACTTACGCATCATTACAGCATGAATAGGGTCAAGCTGACCCATAATAAGCTTCTTCCAATTAGAGTATGGTCCCTCAAATACGAAGGCTGTCTTCTTAGCTTCCCTACTTGGAAGCATGTATGCATCCCTACATTTACCATGCCATAAATCTACGTAGAAGACTATTTCTTTCTCTATTCCCTCACCTGGAGATATAATGAATAAGAAGTCGCCTTCCCAATCTTTAGCAGCTTCTTCATAGACTTTATTTTTATTCAATTCTTCCTTGTATGCTTTAATCCATTCTTCACTAGGAAACTTATACTTCTCCAATCTAGACCACGGTAATGATACTTCTTTAAACTAGATATTAACTTTTTTAATATTTATTACTAGCTGAGCGGGGCTTAAAGTATAATGCTTGACCTACACTCGGGATTCCAGGTGAAATACTTATTCTTCTGTTAATCCTGCTTCCAAGTCTTTCTTCATCCTAAAGTATTCTTCTCTAGTAATCTCTCCTCTAGCATATCTCTCCCTTAATATCTCTAGAGACTTATCAAGCTTCTGGATTTTAGTATATGTTTTCTCTGGTAATCTTTTTACCAAGTAGTATATTCCGAAGACCGCTATTATGATAACTGTTATTGTTAAGATTAAGTAGATCAAGGGGATAAACCATCCAATATTCCACGCCGGCATCATCATCCTCATCATCCCACCCCACGCTACCCACATAAAGAATGGAATAGCAATTATAAGAATTACAGCAGTTACTAGGATCCAAACCCAATCTTCAGAATCACTCAACAGCAATACCTACAATAATACTATAAACAACACTATTTTAATCCTTCCATCAATCAGAAACCAACTATCAGTAATAAGCTTAGACTCCTATTTTCAGATTTTAATAAGAATAGATAAAGGTTTATGAAACACTGCATTCTAAGAATTTCTTGGAATGGGTAACGGTGAGCATGCAGCTAGAAAACTAAAGAAGAATAGGAAGAAGTTTAGGTGGAGTCAGAGGGAATACCGAGTAAGAATGCTCCAATTAAAGAGGAAAGTAGACCCTCTTGAAGGAGCACCAATGGCAAGAGGAATAGTTATCCAGAAAGTAGGTATAGAATCTAGGCAGCCTAACTCAGCTGTTAGAAAAGCTGTAAGAGTACAACTCATAAAAAATGGTAAAGTAGTTACGGCATTCTGCCCAGGAGATGGAGCATTAAACGTAATAGATGAACATGATGAAGTTCTCATATGTGGTATTGGTGGAACTCTTGGTAGGAGTATGGGTGACTTACCCGGTGTACGGTATAAGGTTGAGCTTGTAAACGGTGTTCCTCTAAAACTTTTAATTCTAGGTAAGGTTAAGAAGCCTAGAAGGTAATTTCGAGGGAGCCAATCAAGATAAGAATCGGAGGGAACTAGTTTTTCTTCTTCAAGATACCATGCTAATACTGGCTTTACCCGCTCATATATGAGTGGTTGAAAACATTCAACCTATTCTACTACTCTCTTTCTATTATATTTACATAGTTTAAGCCACTCTATCGTTGCACTTCGTAGATCTAAACCCATCTAGATACTTATAAACAAGCTGGAGTAATACATCTCTAGAAAAGATGGGTTTAGATATTAGGAAAGAAGTATTGAAGCTCCTCAAGGAAGATGAAGAATTCAGGTATACTGTAGCTGGATTAATAGGGATAGAAGATCTCAGGAGGGGGCAGGAAGAATTAAAGATTGCAATAGCGAAACTTGAAGGAGCAGTGGCAGAACTCCAAGTAGCTGTAGCTAGGCTTCAAGAAGCAGTAGCAAATCTTCAAGAAGCTGTAGCTAACCTAGCTAGAGAGCAGAGGCGTATGTCTAGGGTTCTCAGATATTTAACTAGATATGTGGAGGAAGTTAGTATAACTCTTGAAGAAGAAGGTTTATCTATTATTGAGAAGAGGCTAAGGCAGAGAGGTATAGTAGTAAAGCTTAGAATGTTGGTGAAGCCATATATTGAGATGGATATCTATGGTAGTAATGGGTCTTTAACTATAGTAGGTGAAACAAAGACTAGGCTTGCTCCGAGGCATCTCAAGCTTCTTGAGAAAAAGATAGAGAAGATAAAGATGAATGAACCTGAGCTATTGAAGGGTATGGTTGTTAAGACGATCTATGCTATGTGGGTTCATCCTGAAGCTTATGAAGAATGTATAGCTAAAAGTATATGGTTGAATACACCTGACAGAGAACTCATAGAATTGGAACAGATCCTCAGTAAATTATGAATACTCATAATGAGATGGAACGTTAAATTTGTAACCGTATTTATACTGGTTTTCAAGATTAGTTTGTGTAGATTATGGTACTTGTATCACCTAGCCTGGTTAAGCAGAAGATAAAAGATTACCCAATACTAGAGAAAGCTTTCACACTATTAGAAGAAAGTGTAGAAGTTCAATCTTATCTAGTAATGGCTAATGTTACAGCTGTACAGAGGCTCATGTATAATGATCATGGTCCTGTACATTCAAGAATAGTCTCTGGGTCAGCGTTAGAAATCATAGATATACTACTAGAGAATGGGTACACATCTTCTATTGTTAGAGATAATGTTGGGGATGAAGTTGACTCAAGGCTTGTAGCAATGATGGGTGCATATCTACATGATATTGGTAATGCTGTCCATAGAAGTCTACATCATATCACTGGTGTAGCTTTAGCATCCCGCTTCCTACCAAAGCTGCTCAAGAAAGTCTATAGGGATGACGTAAAACCCTACAAGCTGACTCCGGAAATACTCCACTGTATCTTAGCACATGATGAGAGGGAGAAGGCTCTAAGCCTTGAGGCTGGTGTATCGAAGATAGCAGATGGAACAGATATGGCTGGGGGGAGAGCTAGGATACCATACAAGCATGGTAAATCAGATATACATGCTCTCTCAGCACTAGCTATAAAGAAGGTTGAGATAATTCGGAATAACGATAAAGCTAGACCTGTAAAGATAGTTGTAGATATGGAGAATGAAGCTGGAATATTCCAGATAGAGCAGGTTCTAGGTTTAAAGATACAGACCTCAGGGATAGCGGAAGCAGTAGAGATAGAAGCATTAAAGAATGGAGTACACTTTAAGACTATAACATTCGGCTGAAGGCTCTTCAGAGATAAATATAATCCATGATATGGTTTAATTCTACATAAAAATTTAGGGGGAGGGGGCTGGTTTGGTAGTCCTAGCCACCCATAAATAAGAATAACCGACCCTCGCTTCGAGCCTTTTAGGCTCGCCGAGGATGATAAACCATATCATATGGGTCTTGCCAGGGCTTATACCCCAGCTCCATCCCCAGCGAGCCCCATCGACTTCCTTATGTCTACAATCTTCTTCAATGTATTTCTTAGATCCTTGTATCTTGGTATGCGTCTCTCACCATTCTTATGTAGAATCGCATTCGTAAGCATTATTAGGTATCTCTGAATCTTACGGCTGTATTTCTTATTCCTCCTGCCATTCCTGCCTTTAGCTTTACATAGCCCATGGTAGTTAATAGACTTCCTATATGATGTAGCTTTATTGTAGGCTAGTTCTCCAGCCAGCCCTGCTAATCCATTGATATCATCTCTATCCAGTCCCAGACTATTAGCCATATCTATGAATCTTGGAATGATCTGAACGGCTTTATCAATGATTTCCTTCCTAGCGTCTTCAACCATCTTCTCTAGAACCTTGGCATCGCTTCCAACATCAACACCGATCATACTAGCTCTATGAATTCTTTGAAGATTCCTATAAAGCATCTGCTCCCTCATCAACAGAGGTCTCAACTCAACATCAACAATAGTTAACTGTCTGAAGTATCTATAAGTATTCCTCTTAATCAATGATAATTCATAGATCTTCCATAGAATGTATGCATCCCCCTCATCACTCTTCGATACCTTGCC
>JAKCEX010000040.1 GCA_023539395.1 Candidatus Geocrenenecus arthurdayi
ATGCGAAGACATTTTTATCTACCCTATTTAAGCTCCATATATAAATGCTTCCAGGAGTTTATAAATTTTTAGCAAGATTAACTGTAGCTAGTCTAGGTAATTATTTTTTCATTTTATTGGAGAAAGAGCATACGTATTCATGTCTGTAACAACGATTGATATTGTGCTATAATGATGCTCACATACTTTGTGATATGTAGAGAGTGCTCCTCCTTCAGTAGACCGCTTAACAATTTAGTAGCAGGCATTTATGCACTACAATGTATATATTTCTCAACAATATTCCCCCTACTAAACTCAATGTTTTCTCTGATCCTCTAGGATGCCTCCATCTAAATGCTTCAGGATATATTCATCTAAACATATCTCCTGGCACGTCACGTATTATCTAGATCTTCCATAACCCTCGATACAACATTCCCATCTAAATACTGAATAACCACTTCGTCTCTCAAACCTATAATAAATACCTAAGGTGTCAAGCTCCATAATGGAGAAGTCTTTACAATCTATTCCTTATTCCTCCAGTATTACCTAAATACATGTATAACCATCATCAAAAGCTCTAGCTCCAAATACTACATTCATACATAACATGAGACCCTTAAGCTCACCAAGGATGGATAAAAAAATACTTATCCGCATTACCTCACTTTTCTAGGGGAAAGTTTTTATAAAACCAAAAGAATAATATACATGGCAGAAGACCACGGCGCGACGGCGGTGCCACCCAAGAAGAAGAGGGAGAAAAACTCCCAAAGATGAATGGGTGGTCTCCTCCCGTGGTCACAGAATGGAGACCTGAGAACCAAGCATACTCAGGTCTGACACAGGGCCCCACAAAACCCCTTCTAGAAAAGCCTACTCTCCAGGCATGACTCCGGTTGATCCTGCCGGACCCCACTGCTATCGGGGTGAGGCTAAGCCATGCAAGTCGAAGGTCCCCAGCTTCCGGGGGCCTGGCAGACGGCTCAGTAACACGTAGCCAACCTACCCTAGGGAGGTGGATAACCCCGGGAAACTGGGGTTAAACCACCATAGGAGGTGGGCTCTGGAAGGACCTGCCTCTGAAAGTAGTGTGTAGGGATGCCTACACACTAGCCCTAGGATGGGGCTGCGGCCCATCACGGTTGTTGGTGGGGTAACGGCCCACCAAGCCTATAACGGGTACGGGCCCTGAGAGGGGGAGCCCGGAGATGGACTCTGAGACAAGAGTCCAGGCCCTACGGGGCGCAGCAGGCGCGAAAACTCCCCAATGCCCGAAAGGGTGAGGGGGTCACCTCGAGTGCCACCCTCGTGGTGGCTTTTGCTGGGTCTAAAAAGCCCAGCGAATAAGGGGAGGGCAAGACGGGTGTCAGCCGCCGCGGTAATACCCGCTCCCCGAGTGGTGGGGACTATTACTGGGCTTAAAGCACCCGTAGCCGGCCGGATGTGTCTCTCGTTAAATCCACGGGCTTAACCCGTGGGCTGCGGGAGATACTATCCGGCTTGGGGGTGGGAGAGGGCGGCGGTATTCCCAGGGTAGGGGTAAAATCTACTGATCCTGGGAGGACCACCGGTGGCGAAGGCGGCCGCCCAGAACACGCCCGACGGTGAGGGGTGAAAGCTGGGGGAGCAAACGGGATTAGATACCCCGGTAGTCCCAGCTGTAAACGATGCGGGCTAGGTGTCGGGTGGGCTACGGGCTCACCCGGTGCCGAAGGGAAACCATTAAGCCCGCCGCCTGGGGAGTACGGCCGCAAGGCTGAAACTTAAAGGAATTGGCGGGGGAGCACCACAAGGGGTGGACGTTGCGGCTTAATTGGAGTCAACGCCGGAAAGAGGGGGTTTGCCAAACCTCTCCCGGAGACCTTACCGGGGGCGACGGCAGGATGATGGACAGGTTGAAGGCCTTTCCGGACGAGCCGAGAGGAGGTGCATGGCCGTCGCCGGTGCGTGCCGTGAGGTGTCCTGTTAATTCAGGCAACGGACGAGACCCCCGCCCCCAGTTGCCATCGGGCCCGAGAGGGCGCCGGGCACTCTGGGGGGACTGCCGCCGAAAGGCGGAGGAGGGAGGGGGCTACGGCAGGTCAGTATGCCCCGAATCCCCCGGGCCGCACGCGACGTTCAATGGCGGGGACAGAGGGTTGCCACCCCGAAAGGGGGAGCTAATCCCTAAACCCCGCCGTGGTTGGGATCGAGGGTTGCAACTCGCCCTCGTGAACGCGGAATCCCTAGTAACCGCGTGTTAAAACCGCGCGGTGAATACGTCCCCGCTCCTTGCACACACTGCCCGTCGCTCCACCCGAGTTGGGTCTGGGCGAGGCTCAGTCTTGTTGGCTGAGTCGAGCCTGGGCCTGGCGAGGGGGGAGAAGTCGTAACAAGGTGGCCGTACGGGAACGTGCGGCCGGATCACCTCCTACCGCTAATTCCTGCCTGGGGTTTTTCTAGAAGGGGTGTGATAGGGCCCTGTGTCGTATCCTGCCTCAAGATTTTCTTTCATCCTTGATACTCTATTTTTAGACTGGTTATCTCTCTGAAGATATTATTGTTGCTCTTAATCTACCATACATTACCTCTCTTGAAGAGGTTACTCTATAGTTTTTCTCTTCTAGTATGCTGGTGAATGTCCTCGGTTTAGAGATGATGATTGTAAGCTTAGAGTTGGGGGAAGCTCTCAAGACACTCTCAATGAATCTCCTGTAGAATCCCACTATATCTCTCACATTCATTCTTATACCGTATGGGGGGTTGGTTACTATGTGGTCTGGCTCCCAAGTAAGCCACTTATCCATCTGGAGGCAATCTCTAATCATCAGCTTTACAGTATCAGATACACCTGCAGCTTCTATGTTCCTCCCAGCACCCTCGATACTCTTAGGGGAAGCATCGCTTCCAGTAATATCTGCAACAGCATCGCGGTTAATACTATCTTCGATCTTCTTCTTTATCTTCTTGAGGGCGTCTAGGTCAACGAACTTCAGCTTCTCTAATCTTATCCCTCTCTTCATTAATCCTGGGGAAATATTCTTTAGTTTTATAGCAGCTTCTATAGGTATGGTTCCACCACCACACATCGGGTCTAGTAGGCTTTCACTCCTCTTCCATCCAGATATCTTGATCATTGCTGAAGCAATAGTAGGCTGCAGACCAGCTCTATGAGCATACACTCTATAGTATCTTCTGTGAAGGGATTCTCCAGTAGTATCAAGCCCTAGAAGAACTTCTGAGTCTCTAAGTAGACAGTAGAATTCTATCTCAGGATTGTCTAGATTAACTTTAAGCCTGATATTTGCAGATGCTTTAAAGCTTTCAATGATTGCACGGCCTGTCCATGCTGCAGCATCCATGCTCGTGAATGGCAATCTTTTATTGTGTCGTTCAGCTTTTACTGCGAAGGTTTGACTTGGATCTATAATCCAGGTGTAGTCTAGTCTTCTCGTAATTCTGTATAAGTCTTCTAGAGTTTCAATTTCCTCTCTAGCTAGGAGTAGGTAGACTCTGTTGATGAGAGTGGATGAATAATTTATTACTGCAGCATGCTCAAATGTACCTTTAAAGAATATTTTCCCAATATCTGGGTGTACGGGAATCCCAGCTATTTCTCCAACTTCTTTTGCAGCGAGATCTTCCAGTCCAGTTACTGTAGTAGCAAACCACTCGAAATACTGCATCCAGCTCTATAACCCACATCATAATACATTTTAAAGAAATTTTTCTGCTAGACCTTCACTACTTATTTATTGAGAAGCCTTATAGCCTTTAACGTGTTAAATCAATGCTGCTGGAAGTACTCTAGTATAGCTTTCAACATAGATGAGTTTTAGGAAGCCACGTAGCTCTGCAAATTCTTGCAAGCCTTTTGGGAAAGGTTAATTAACCATGAAGACAGCTTGGTATGAGGAAGATATTATGGGGTTCACTTATATAAAGATTCGAGTCTATAGCACTGATCTAACTAGATGGGTGGAGGTAGAAGTTTTAGTGGATAGTGGTGCCTTGTTCACCTCGATACCTCGCCATATTCTTGAAGGGCTTGGGCTTAAGCCCGTTTCTAGACAAAGGCTTAGAGTGTATGGTGGTGGGGTTGTGGAACGCGATATTGGCGGAGCTGCTGTGGAGTATGGAGAACGGCGTGCAGTCGTTCCAATAGTATTTGGAGAGTCTGAAGACATCCCAGTGCTAGGGGCTACAGCCTTAGAATCCCTAGGATATCAAGTAGACCCTATATCTAAGAGGCTAAAGCCTATTGAGTTGATGATGATCTAAGAAGAATAAAACTCCATTATGACCTACGTGAGTTATGCTCATGCTGCATCAGCGCTCTTGATAGACCGAGAACCTACTGAAGCTGCCTGCATCGAACTCGCATCTGCAGCCGTCCCCATGTCATCGGATAATGTTTTTAAAGGTTTTTCAGATAATACCCTCAATAAACATGAAAACTGCTTGGACCAAATGCTATATCCGATTTCAAGCAAGAGTAGTTTATAAGATGGAGTTAACAAGGTGAGCATCAATAGATTACCTAGCTCTCTTAACCCTTATCCTGCTATTGTTAGAGCTACCTTAGATGATTTTAGTCCTGCCTTCACTCATGGATTTCTATATCGCTGAGAGTCCATATGGTCTTGAGTATTCCAGCTTACCAGTGGCAGGGTCTATTCGTATGCCTAGACCTTCAAATACTGTTACACCGATTATCGGCTCTGGGGACTCCATTATAGCTACTTGAAATACACCCTCTCTATCCATAAGCTTGAAGTAGGCTGAGGAGACTCCAGCCTCCACTTTCCTCCTATCTGCCAAGGTTAGCTCTATCTTGGCAAGTATCTCTATTTGAAATTCCTCCGCTAAGCTGGGAGGGATTATTGGGAAGTATGCTCCCGTATCTGCTAGAAATAAGACTTCCCTAACCCTCCTTCTATTGGCATCTCCAAACAATGCCTTAACCCTTACTAGACCCATTTAATCCCTGATATTGCTCAGAGCTTTTAAGATATTAATCTTTTTATTGACCAGTGGATCCTGTCAACTTTTACTTAATTTTTGTTTATGTTTCCAACTCTTAGTTATAGGGTTCCATATTGTAGTTGTCTCTAAAAGCTTTCTCAGAGTTTGTAGGGTTTTGCTCTTTAATGTTCTCCTCTTTTATCTTCTTAATCTTCTTAGGATTGTTACGTCTAGTGCTCCGTATGTTCTATAGATCTGTACTGCGAGGAGTATTGCGATTGAGATTATTGCGGCTCCTACCCCTAGTGAGAGTATTACGAAGCTATGGGAGTATGGGTCTATCCCAGTGGGTGTTATAGCAAATGCTATAAAGTTTAGGTGGGCTGCGTTCACCATTAATTCTATAGCTATTATCTGTTTGATTATGCTCTTCTTTGTTGCGAGGCAGTAGACCCCTATAGTGAATACTAATCCTGCAATTATTGGATAATAGTATACTGGTAGAGCCATTTTAATCACTCCTTCTTAGTAGTGCAACGATTGAGAAAGCTAGAGCTACTGCAACCAATACTAATGCTAGTAGGGCCATGTAGAGGTTTTCCCACAAGTATTGGCTGATAGCTCTACCTACCATGTTAAAGTCTAGTGGTTTTAATTCTTCAACTGTTTTCCTCCATCCCAGGTGTATAGGTGGGTTGCTGGCTAGGGTGAGGAAGAGTAGAGCTGCGAAGAGTATTGCTGTGAGTGATCCGAAGACTTGGTATCCTCTCATTATTCCTCCCTCCTATTAGTCATCATTATGACTATCATGAGTAGAGCTATTACTCCACCTCCGTATACTAGTAGGAGCATTAAGCCTACGTGGAGAGCGTAGAGTAGAATGAATATGAAGCTTAGAGAGATTATGAAGCCTAGAAGTCCAAATACTGCTCTAATCAGACTTTCTGATTCAACAGCTATTATTGAGAATATTATGAGAGAGATAAGTAGAGCTACTTCTAAAGCTTCTATATTCATTCTAGATTTACAGTCTTCTCCCACCATAAAAATATTGTCTCAACATAATTTTAGGCAGCATATGTTAGCTTGCGTATATCTCAATTATATCTCCATCTTGTAGTATATGGTCTGAGCCTACTTGCTGTCCTTGAATCTTAACGGACCTACCCCATATCCTTGCATACTTCATCTTTCTAGCTAAGTCTTTATGGATCCTCTCAGCAAGCTCTCGGACAGTTGCATTTTCATTCATTACAATCGGTTTCCTAGAGACTACGCCATCTTTCTGAGTATATACTCTTATCAATCTAAGGCTCTTGAATATTTTCTCTTTTAAATCTTCAAGGTTTTCTTTTTTCTCAGCTGAGATGAATGTGAATGGTATCTGGAGGTTCTCTATCATGTTTTTAAGCTTGTTGAGTTCTGTAGATTGTACAGCATCTACCTTATTTAATACTATTAGGGCTTTCTTGTATATTGTTTCTCTTATGATTGTTTCTTCAAGGTCTTCTATTGATGCATCACCATATATCTTTACTACTGCATTCTTTATACCTACGTTTCTTAGTAATTCTTCAACCTCTCTATAAGTTCCATGGAATTTCCCGAATGTAACAATCCTTATCCCCCCGCTATCTTTCTTCTCTATTATTATCTCTCCTTTCTTTGGTTTTATCGAGATTCCTGCTTCATCAAGTAGTTCAAGGATTTTCTCTAATTGTTTTACTGGATTGTTTAAGCCATCAAGGAGTATTATTACTCCATCGGAATTCTTAACCAAGCCTAGAGACCTACTTGTATACTGGGTCTCTTCCAATTCTTCTGTTAAGATTGCTGGAAGCTCTACTAACTGTATCTCAACATCTTCGTAATACATCATTCCAGGTGTAGGTTTATCAGTTGAGAAGGGGTATGGAGCAACTATAGGCTTAGCATTAGTTAAAGCTCTTAGAAGACTCGATTTACCTGAATTTGTTGAACCAATTATTACTACTTGGGAGTCCCCTTCTTTCGATACTGTGAAGAAATCTCTACGGCTAGTTTTCGCTGCAGCTTTCCTCTCAGCTTCTCTCTTAAGTTCAGCTATCCTCCTCTTTAACTGCCCTCTCAGCTTCTCTGTACCCTTGTGGTCTGGGATTAAGCTTAAAGCTTCTTCAAGCGCTTTAATCTTCTCTGGGATTGTTCTAGCTACTTGGTATTTTGCAAGGGCTTTCTGTGCTTCTGCAGGTAGATTAGTTGGCATGGCTTCTCACTGAGCCTATTTAGAGGATAGTAGTGGTAAGCTTAAAAGGTTAAACTTCTAGATAGTTTGTAGGCTTCTGGGATGACGTATAGGAAGCTTGTAGAAGAAGCTTTAGAGATGTTTAAGTCTATTGGGATTGAGGATCCTAAGTTGATTCCTTCGAAGAACCCTGTTTATGGAGAATTGACTTCTCTAGTAGCATTTGATATAGCTAGAGAGATGGGTGGAGACCCAGTAAAGATTGCTGAAGAAATAGCTAGGAGTCTATCGGGTTACAGGGGTAGGATAATAAGTTCTATTGAGGCTGTATCTGGTTATATTAATTTAAGGGTTGATTGGTTTAAGTATGCAGAAGAGATTTTGAAGACTGTTATTAGCTTAGGCTTAGATTATGGTAGGAGCAGTGTAGGTTCAGGTAGGAAGATAATTATTGAGCATACTAGTGTTAATCCGAATAAAGCTTTACATGTAGGTCATGCTAGGAATGTCTGTCTAGGAGATACACTCTACAGATTGTTCAGCTTCCTAGGATACGATGTAACAGTCTTGAATTACATAGATGATAGTGGGACACAGATGGCTGATATAATACTTGGCTTCACGGAGCTTGGATACCCTCTTGACCCTGGAGATGGATCAAGATTTGATGTTTACTGTGGAGACGTAGTTTACGTTGAAGTCTCAAGGAGGATTGAAGAAGATCCTTCATTAGATGGGAAGAGGAGAAAGATTGCTAAGTTGATTGAAGAGAGAGATGAGAAATACTATAGATTGAATAGGGAGATAACTGAGAAGGTTTTAAGAGACCAGCTTAAGACATGCTGGAGGCTTGGAGCAAGATACCATATCCTCAACATGGAGAGTGATATAATATCATATGATCTGTGGAGTGAAGTCTTCGAGAAGCTCGTTAAGGTAGGCGCTGTATACAGAGCTGAGTCTGGGCTTAAGGCTGGATGCTGGCTTCTAAACCTATCATCCCATCCCATACTGAGTAGGGAGGGTGATGAAGTACTTGTTAAGAGTGATGGCTCTACAACTTATGTCGCTAGAGATATTGCTTATGGGGCATGGAAGCTTAGGGGTACATCTAGAGACTTCAAGTATAAGGTTTGGTTTAGAGATCCTTGGGGTGGAGAAGTTCTAGTTACAGACTTGAATGGTGATGTTGAGAAGCATATAGGAGAAGTTGAGAAAGTTATAAATGTTATAGATATTAGGCAGAAGAGACCTCAGGAGATTGTTAAGTATGCTCTAGATCTCTTGGGATTAAAATCTGAGAGATACATCCACTTTGGGTACGAGGTGGTTGCTTTGAGTATCATGGATGCTATTAAGATAGGTTATGAGCCTGAGCCTGGTCAGGAATTCGTCCATATGAGTGGTAGGAGAGGTCTATACGTTAAAGCTGATACACTAATTGACATGTTGAAGGAGAGGGTTAAGTCAGAGGTTAGGGGGAAGCATCCTGAATGGATTGAAGAGAAGATTGAAGAAGTAGCAGAGAAGGTTGCAGTAGGAGCTTTAAGATACTCTCTAGTAAAACCTGATACTGATAAGATGATAATACTCAATACTGATGAAATGTTGAAGCTTGAAGGGGATACGGGGCCATATCTACAATACTCTTATGCGAGAGCATGTAGGATACTTGAGAAATCAGGTTTGGAGTATTCCTTCAAGCCTCCAGTTGAGCTGACAGAAGAGGAGAAACAGTTGTTGAGGAGGATTGCCTACTTCCCAGAAGTTGTTGAAGAAGTAGGTAGAAGCTTGATTATCAAGACTCTACCTAATTATGCTTATATGCTTGCATCTGATTTCAGTAGGTTTTACGAGAAGGTGCCTGTTCTATATTCAGAAGATGTTGAGTTGAGGAGGTTTAGGGTTGCAGAGGTTCTAGCATTCAAGATAGTCTTAGGGAATGTGTTAAATCTCATCGGCGTTCCACTAGTTGAAGAAATGTAGTTAGCGTATTCTCTTAAACTTCTCAATAGCTTCTTGATAGAACTCCATCTCTCTTCTTGAGATTGGGGTAACCTTTTTTAAAGCTTCCTCAAGATGCCTCAGTGAGACTTTTAATTCATTTACATGCTTTTTAGCTTCTTCATCATTTCTGTATTTCTCTAGATGCTCTCTTACTGCAAGCATCTTCGCTGTACTACATATGCCTGCTATATCTGCACCCGTATATCCCTCAGTCTTCTCTGCTAGATAATCTAGGTCTACATCATCTAGTAGAGGCGTATTCCTTAAGTGGATTTTGAATATCTCTCTCCTAGCATTCTTATCTGGTGGAGGTACGTAGATTAGTTTATCGAATCTTCCAGGTCTTAGGAGGGCTGGGTCTATTATGTCTGGACGGTTTGTAGCAGCTATTACTACTACGTCTCTTAGTTCTTCCAGTCCATCCATCTCTGTTAAGAGTTGACTAATAATTCTCTCTGTTACTCTTGCATCTCCAAGCCCGCTTCCACGTGTTGGAGCTATAGCATCGAATTCATCGAAGAATACAACGCATGGGGAAGCTTGCTTAGCTTTCCTAAATATTTCTCTTATTGCTTTCTCTGATTCTCCAACCCATTTGCTTAGTATTTCCGGACCCTTAATACTTATGAAGTTAGCTTCCGACTCCGTGGCCACTGCTTTTGCGAGGAGCGTCTTCCCCGTTCCTGGTGGACCGTAGAGTAGGATCCCTTTAGGTGGTTTTGCATCTACATGTCTTAGTATGTCTTTGTATTTTAGTGGCCAGATAACTGCTTCTTTAAGTTCTTGTTTTACTTCTTCTAGGTCTCCAATATCTTCCCATCTTACCTCTGGTACTTCTACAGCGACTTCTCTCATAACGCTTGGCTGAATATCTCCCATAGCATCTATGAAGTCTTTCATCGTAACTTTTAATTCATTTAATACTTCTGCAGGTATCTTACTAGAAGATAAGTCGATCTTTGGGAGGACTCTTCTCAAAGCTCTCATTGCTGCTTCTTTAACTAGTGCTGCTAGGTCTGCTCCTACGAATCCATGTGTTATCTCTGCTATCTTTTTCAAGTCTACGTCTTCGCTTAATGGAACACCTCTAGTATGGACTTGTAGGATCTCGTATCTAGCCTCGGTGTTCGGTACTCCTATCTCTATCTCTCTATCAAATCTTCCAGGTCTCCTTAGAGCTGGGTCTACAGCGTTGGGTCTATTTGTTGCTCCTATGACTACTACTTTTCCACGAGCTTGTAGTCCATCCATCAAGGTTAGTAGCTGGGCTACAACCCTCTTTTCTACTTCTCCTGTTACTTCTTCTCTTCTAGGAGCGATAGCGTCAATCTCATCTATGAAGATTATGCTTGGAGCATTCTCTTGTGCTTGATGGAATATTTCTCTAAGTCTTTCTTCACTTTCTCCATAGAATTTACTCATTATCTCTGGACCATTTATTGCATAGAAGTTTGCGTTAACCTCGTTTGCTACAGCTTTTGCTAGTAGTGTCTTGCCTGTACCTGGTGGACCATAGAGTAGTACTCCTTTAGGTGCTTCTATACCTAGCCTCTCAAATAATTCTGGATACTTTAATGGTAGCTCGATCATTTCTCTAATCTTCTGGATTGCTTCTTTCAGGTCTCCTATATCTTCATATGTTACTCTAGGTATAGAGGGTACAGCTTTCTTTACAGGTTCTTCTGTTACTTCTATTCTTGTATCTTCTCCAACTATTACAGGTCCAGCTGGGCTTGTTGAGACTATCTTTAAACTTAGTTTTCTACCAAGTATGTTTAGGAATATTGTATCTCCCTGAGCTACTACTCTGTTGAATAATACTTGTGAGAGGTACTGTTCTACACCCATGAGGAATAATGGTTCTTCAGGGCTTAAGAGGATAGATTTAGCAGGTTTAGCTTCAGCTCTCCTAATTCTTACCTTCTCATCTATTCCTACTCCTGCGTTAAATCTTGTCTGTGAGTCTAGCCTTATAATGTCTCTCCCTCTATCTTGAGGGTATGCAGGCCAGTATATTGCGTATGTGCTCCTCTTACCTATTACTTCTACTATGTCTCCACTGTGGATTCCAAGCTTAGAAGCTATCTCCGGGTCTATCCTAGCTATACCTCTACCAACGTCTCTTCCAGCTGCTTCAGCAACCCTTAGATATACTTCACTCATTACATCTAGAATTATAAATCCTTCTCTTTAACCATTAGTCTCCAATTTAATTTAATAGTTTTGCAAATTTATATGGAGAGGTGATGCTGCCTTGACCCCAATTTTTAGATATTTATTCTACTTTTATTTTTACTCCTTTCTCTTCTTTTGCTCCTTCCTTCTTCTTTAATATTACTTCTAGTACTCCATTCTTGTATGATGCTTTAGCACTATTAGGGTCGACGTGGGCTGGTAAGTCTACTTCTTTATAGTATTTTCTCTGTGGTGTTTTTACAGAGATTACTAGTGTGTCTTCTGTTGCATTAAGGTTTATGTCTTCTTTCTCTACTCCTGGTACTTCTGCAACAACTTTTACTACATCGTCTTCTTCGAATACATCTACTAGCGGTTCTCTCGTCTCTGTTAATTCAACTATTTCAGGTCTACGTCCTGTAGGTCTAATGTTCCCGAATTCTCTTATCTCTGGTTTACCGTCTGGTCCAATCTTTATGGAGTATCCATAGATTATTGGACCATACTCTCTTACTGTACTTCCATCTTTAAGCTTCTTCTCACGTATAAGGTCTCTTGGAAGACCCTTCTCAAATTCTTCGAAAGACCTAGAGAACATTTCATCTAGTTCCCTCATCATCTCCTCCATTTCCTCGAAGATTCTACCGAAAGGTGACCTCCTCCTCCACCATCTCTCCCAAGACATAGACACTACCTCAAGAAATAACTGTAAAAGAAGCATATAACTTTTA
>JAKCEX010000041.1 GCA_023539395.1 Candidatus Geocrenenecus arthurdayi
GAAAACACGTTCTAAAAAGCTTTCCCCTCTTAAATAAAATATCTGTTGGTAAAACCAGTTCTCCAATTACGTTTTAGAATGGCCCTGTCAGGAGGCTCACCGAATTCTTCAAATATCTTCTCAATAGATTCCTGTAGCTGCTCTATGCATTTATTAAAATCATAAGAAGATACTGTGCCCTCCTTGCATTCTACAAGAATTAACTCGTTTCTATTTTTATAAGCTACAGCGTAATCACATGCTTTAACACTAGACCCCATAATACGATCTTCAAACTTAAAGATCAGCATTCCTTCTCTCTGATGTTTAAGACATTTCTGATACTTTTCTATGAAGCTCGAAAAGTTGGATCATAGGAGCATAGTATCTAGAAATGTCTAAGCAGATTGTAAATAAGCTACAATCCTGTTCTTTAATCTTCTATATTTGATACAGAAGTCAGAGTGATGGAATGATTATAATTTAATCTAGCTATTCAAGTCTTTCGAATACTTTTCTCGTGGTTATCCACCTTCTTCGGTAAGCCATTCTTCGTATACTTTCTGTACTCTCTCAGCTGCTGGTCCACTGCCTTCTACTACGCCGTCTCTAGTTACTCTAATCCTATCCATAACTAGTATGACGTCTGCTTCACGTATGTATCGTACCATGTTTGGGAAGACTTTGTTAAGTTTTTCAGCAAGCTTCTCAAGGCGTGGTCCTGCCTCGATTACTTCTATTGACATTATACTTCTACCAGATATGAATATTTTGGGTAGCAGTTTTCCAGAAGCATCTCTCACATCAGATAACCATAAACTATAATCTGTAGGATTGTATGCTGATAATCTACCTTCAAGAGACCCACCATTAATCAAGTTTACTCTAACAAGTTTATCGAGTAGTGATGAGAATTCATCACTAAACCTCTTTGAAGCTATAGCTGCCAAACCTTGCCCCTCGCTCATTCATTTAGAATCCAGTATATTTAAGCTTACCAGAGTTATTGGAAGTTGAAAACGGTAGGTTGCAAGCGTGTTCATGCTAGTTATGGTAGGTACTTAGGATAATACTATCTATAGGATGAGGTTAATGGCTAGTATGTTTTCTATTGATTACTATTCATGTCTTATCTTGTATTCTATTCCTGCACAGTGTACTTCTCCTTTAACTCTCCTTATGAAGGAGACACATAGATAGCATTCAAGGAATGGTACTTGTTTTCCAGCTAATGGGCAGTCAACATACTCTCTCTTCATCTTCTGGACAATCTTGCCTCCAAGAGTATTCTTCACGATTTCTGAGATTTCTTTTCTAATTCTTAGAGGCTTACCAGCATCTATTACCCTAACATAATATTTAGCCTCAACCATTACATCATAAAAATTATTGAGTATTCTATAAGTATTCACATAGAGTAAGCCAGGTATGTTATGTTGTTTATAATGGACTGGAGTAATGCTACCTAAGGTTTAGGTTGCTCTCCTAGTTCTTATGTACTTTAAGATTATCACTATCGTTAAGATTGCCGATGAAGATATTATTATCCACCCCGTGTAGAGTAGCCCGTAATCTTGACTATATACTGCTTTGACTTTATGTGGTTCATCCATTAATATCTTGTTTTCTTGGAGGATCCTCCCTTTTTCATCAATCCACCCACTCAGTATGTAGATTGGCTTAAACAGAATCTCTAATCCTTCTGGGAAAACATAGCTTCTAGCATAGAATACTGCAACTGTATCTTTTTTATACCATCCACTTCCATATTCTCCACCTAACTCTGACTCTACCTCCAAGTAATATTCAGGGACATAGCTTACAGTAACTTCTTCTTTGTCATGGATGATGAATGTATCTTTCTCAGTAATATATCTTACATTTCTCTCTAATAACTCAATCATCTTCTGTACTCTAACTTGAGCAGTTGACCCTTTCAGAAAGACCTTCTCAATAGGCTTATCTATTGAGATATTTTCCAATGAATCATTAATGTATATGTTTGTAGAGATGTCTCTAGGCAGCCCCTCCAACCTAATAGATACATTGTAGAATACTCTTGCATCTAGCTTCCCCCAACCCCATATATTGTTAGGTCTCTCACCATATTCTCTGCTCCACCTAGCTGAAGATTTTAGAGCATTTAGAATATCCATGTACGATGCATTCGGTTTAAATTGTAGAATTATTGCGGCTACTCCAGCAGCATGGGGAGAAGACATACTTGTACCATGCTTAACAGTATAGTATCTATTGATATCAAGCTTTGAATATCTATCAGAGACTGGTCTAGCGGCAACTATTACTGAGCCAGGAGCAAGTATCTCAGGTTTGATTCTCCCATCTCTCGTAGGTCCTCTACTACTGAAACTTAAAACCTCACCGATATTATAAAATGTATTGAGCTCTTCTCCTAGATAATTCTTCCAAGTATTTTTTGTTGCATATCCTCCAACAGCTATAACTCTATGGGATGTTGCAGGAATAGCTATAGTATAGTTTTGAGAGATGCTGTAGCCTTCACCAGGTATGAACCCTTCTCTATAAGATGAGCATGTATCACTACTTATCCATGCATGCCATATCCTGCTACCTCTAGTCTCTACAGCTTCTACCTCTATACTCCAACCCTGACTAGGCAGACCTAGACTGGAAGTTAATTCTAGAAGCCACTCTACACCTGTATCATAAGAGTTTCTAGTAAGACTTACCTTTACACCGTCGAGAACCCTATTTACTATAGGTGCCTTGATTGTAATATTGCTAGGTGTCTTCAGTGTTAGGATAACTTCATCTCCATGGTCTAGCCAAAGCGATAAACCAAAGCTTGTAGTTAAGACAGGGATAAACCATTTAAGATTTATCTTCTCTCCAACGTTTAGTAAGCCTGAAGCGTGGATCTTCTCATCTCCAGAGTTTCCAGCAGCTGCGACAACCACTACGCCATCATCTACTAGTTTCTCTAATACTTTCTCAAGATTTGAAGAACCATCATGTCCTCCTAAGTCTGAGCCCAAGCTTAAATTAATAACAACTCTTAAACCTAGTTCTCTAGCTTTCTCAGCGATATAGTAAAGCCCATCTATTATCTTATCTTCATCCATAAACCATTGTGTACCATTACATGCAGGATAACCAGACTTCACGATTATCAAGAGCGCTCCAGGAGCTACTCCAGTATATGGGCCTGCTCTACCCGTTCCAGCAGCTATAGATGCTACATGTGTTCCATGACCTACAGTATCTCTTTCAGGGCAAGTCCTATCTTCTATCTCTCTCCTCGTACACTCATATCCATAACTGAAGTTTCTAGGAGGCTTCCCATCCAGCGTCTGGTCCCATATAGCTAGTATCTTTGATGTACCATTAAAGAAGTAGAAGTCTGGATGAGTATAATCGATACCTGTATCTATTATTCCTATAGCTACACCTGAACCATTAAGATATCTACCATGAAGGTCTCTAATCCTCCATACATCAATAGCGTGGATTTCTGGAACACTTACATCTAGAAAAACCCTATACTTCCTAGACTTAACAAAATCAGAGGAAGAGATCTCTTCGAAGTTCATTAAATCTCCTTGCTTAACCTTAGATGAACCTTCTATACTAATAGAATCCATCGTAGGAGATTCTAGAGCAAAATAAACTATGAGAGAAGATAGTACCATAATCATTAAAACCGATATCAAGATTCCCGATCTTAAGCAACGGCAACCCATGAGTTTCTTCCTAAAATATTCTGCAGCTGATTAATTAAACTAACTGAAGATATGAAAATGCGGAGAGTTTAAATCAACAAAAATAGAGTAGAGCAGCTTACCTTCGATGAATAAACTTTGTAGTGATTCTTGAAGTTAATATACCTTCCGTATACCTAATGTCTCCCCGCTCCTCGCCCCTCTTACACTACAAAAATGATATAGCTAACTCTCCTCAATAACGACTACCTGCCGGTTTTATGCTTCTCTTTAAAGAATATCATCTATTCTTCTTTGTTTATTTTCGTCTTTCTCTTACCAGGATATAGTTTCAATTCATAAATGATATGCTTGAGGGTGTAGCAATTAGCTGGAGCACATAGTCTGACATTTATTCAAGGCATCATAGATTTTCCTGTAATGAAAAATGAATATTAATTTGAATCGGGCAAAAATAGAATTGTAGAGATGGCTAGAAGGAGAGGATATACCTCTATGAGGGAGGTCACAGATGAAGATTATCGGGAATTCGTTAAAACTCATAAAGAGATAATGATAGAAGATGTTAAGATTAAGATTGGAGAAAAGAGAAGAATAGAAGAATATCAACCGAGAGATTTTATTCTTGAAACTACTAATGTTTGGTCTTTTCCTGAAAGAGGAGCATGGGCAACCCATCAAGGAGACTTTAGAGGGAATTGGCCTCCGCAGATGGTGAGAAACATAATTCTCAGGTATTCGAAGCCTGGGGAAACTGTTTTAGACCAAATGTGTGGTTCAGGAACAACTCTAATAGAATGCAAACTTCTAGGAAGAAATGCTATAGGTGTTGATATTAACCTAGATTGTATAATGCTTACAAGAGATAGGTTAAACTTCGATTATACACCCCTCGACCCTGGTTATCCGAGAGTTACAATAAAGACTTACATTGGCGATGCGAGGAACCTAGACTTAATTGAGGATGAATCCATCCACCTCATAGCTACTCATCCACCTTATGTTAATATTATACCCTACTCTAAGAAGAGTAAAATTGAAGGTGACTTATCCGCTGTTCACAGCATTGATGAATATATTGATGGTATGAGGGAGATAGCAGAAGAATGTTACAGAGTACTTAAACCAGGAAGATTTTGCGCAATACTTGTTGGTGATATTAGGAGGCATAGACATCACGTACCTATAGCTTTTAGAACGATGCAGGTATTCCTCGAATCAGGCTTCATCTTACGGGAAGATATAATAAAACACCAATGGAAAACTAAGACTACGAGGGAGAAATGGGAAGGTCTCACAAAAGTAGCAGAAGAATGCTGGGTTGACATAGATAAGAAATCTAGAAAATACTACATGGATTTCTACTTACTCTACTATGAACATTTATTCATATTCAGAAAGCCGGAAAAGAATGAAAATCTACATCATTTCAAGGATAGTATGAAGTGGTGGTGAAGAACCACATATGATCAAGCATACAAGATAATCTATTATTTATATCCTGTGTCTCGGTACAATTTTATGATAGATTTATCTATCCCTATTTTTGATTGATTTTGAGGGGGTGGCGTTTTTGCTCTATCTATCTGAGAGAGATGTTGAGAGGATTCTGAAGATCGGTGAAGTTATAGAAGTTGTTGAAGAAGCATTTAGAGCTCTCTACCATGGTAGGGTTATCCTCCCTCTTAGGACTAGAGTTAGCAGTAGAAGGGATGGTGGAGATATCCTTTCTATGCCATGTATTATTGAAGACTTCAATCTTTATACTAATAAGATTGTTTCAGTATATCCAAAAAATATTGAGAAGGAGCTTCCAACGATCCATGCAGTAATAGTTGCTGTTGATTCATCAAATGGTGTACCTTTAGGATTAATTGAAGCAGGATACCTAACAGCTCTTAGAACTGGAGCGGTAAGTGGTGTAGCTACTAAATACTTATCAAGGAAGGATGTAGAAGTACTTGCGATTATTGGATGTGGCTTCCAAGCTAGAACCCAGGCTATGGGGGTTAGTGAGGTAAGAGAGATAGAGAAGATATATGCGTATGATATAGTTGCTGAGAGAGCTGAAAAATTTGCTAGTGAGATGAGCCGTAAGCTTGGTTTAGAAGTCGAGGTAGTAAATACTGCTAGAGAAGCAGTAGAGAAAGCAGACGTAATTTGTACTGCAACTACCAGTAATACGCCAGTACTTAGAAGGGAATGGCTTAAACCTGGGGTTCACATAAACGCTATAGGAGCATACACTCCAGATATGAGAGAAATAGATACGGAAACTATAATCAATGCAAAAGTAGTTGTGGACTTGAAGGAAGCAGCCTTATCAGAAGCAGGAGACATAATCATACCGATTAGAGAAGGAAGATACTCTGAAGATAGAGTATATGCAGAGCTTGGGGAGATAGTTTCAGGAGCTAAGCCTGGTAGAACCAGTGATGAAGAGATAACTGTATTCAAGAGTGTAGGCTTAGCATTACAAGATAATGCCGCAGTCTACGCACTTATAAAGAAGTACCTGAAAGAACTACCAGTAAGATAAATCTAACGTTCTATACTTACAACTAGGTATATTCCTGCAAAGATTAATAGTGCTCCTATCAGTGCGTTAGCTTGTGGTACCTCGTTAAATAATGGTATTGCAAGGAGTGTAGCCACGATGGGTTCTAGAAGTGAGAGTATAGCTGTCTGATAAGGTTGTAGACCCTTAAGAGAACTGAAAGAGAGTGTATGTCCTAAAGTCGTTGGAAAGATTGCTAATCCAAGTATAGCTGGTACTTCACTTAGGAGGGGTTGTCTAGGGTTACCTAAGATGAATCCAGATAGTAATAGAAGGATAGATGATGTAGTGTATATTGGGATCATTATAGTTATTGGGTGAGACTTTACTCTTACTTCTCTTCCAAATACAAGATAGAGCGCCCAAAGCAATGCTGCAGCTACAGCTTCGAAATCCCCGATAATGTTTGCCTCCCCATTTCTAGCCCCCCAAAAGATCACCACCATACCGATTAGGGATAACATTATCCCTAGGCTACTCCTAGAACTAAGTTTAACCTGGTATAATATCCATGAGAATAACGATGCAAAGACGGGAGTCATATTTGTTAAAACAGTTGCATTCATAACAGTTGTATGCTTAACAGAGCTAATATATGCTGCAAAGTGTCCACCAATAATTACTCCAAGGATGGATGCTTTGAACCCTCTATCCTTAAAAGTCTCCAATAGAATCGGCCTATAAAATACCATTGAGATAATCATCAAGATGATTGAAGAAATTATAAGCCTATAGAAACCTATCATGAATGGATCCATTAAAGGTAAGAAACGGATAAAGATAGCTGAAGTACCAAAGAAGAATCCTGCAAGCCCACCCTGAAGAATATAGAAAACCCTGCCCCTCAATTCTTCTATAACAATCTAAGCATGTAGTATTAATTCTTCTCTACTCGAATCCACAACATTATAACTCTAAAAACTGGCTAGGCTAGAGACTTTTCAAACTATCCATTGTCCTGAGCAACTACTCTCATAAGAAACATCTAAATGATGGTTTATCTATATGCTATGAGGTTAGGTGAAGATTATTGCTTCCCTACTCACCTTGGCTTTCATGGATAATCCCGCTTGCTGGATGCGTCTTCGTTCCATTGTTCTTCAAGCTTGGTAAGAGGGTGGGTGAAGCATATTCTGTAGCTATAGTTTTTCTTTCATCTTTCTTTGCTCTCTCCATGATCCCTGATGTTTGGGGTGGGAGGTCGTGGGTTGAGAGTATTCCATGGATTCCTACTCCGAAAGGCTTCATCCAAGCGGGTGTTCTAGTAGATCCATTATCAGTATTGATGGCTTGTATTGCTACATTCATCGGTGCATGGATTATGCTGTATTCTGTTGGATATATGGCTCATGAAGAAGGACTACCTAGATACTACTTCTTCATGGTCTTCTTCATAGGAGGGATGACGGGGCTAGTAATGGCTGACAACTTTCTACAACTATACATTTTCTGGGAGATTGTAGGGTTATGCTCGTATGCATTGATAGGATTCTATTATAGGAAGCCTGAAGCAGCTCATGCAGGTATCAAAGCATTCATAACTACTAGGATAGGAGACGTATTAATGCTTATAGGTATTGTTATCCTCTACTCAATGTTTGGTACATTCAATTATTCAGAGGTAACCCATGCTCTCTCACATAGTCTCAGAGAGGGTTTGGTAAGCTTACCACTATTAACTTTAATCCTAGTCTTAATGTTTGGTGGAGCTATTGGGAAGTCTGCTCAGATACCATTACATGTCTGGCTACCTGACGCTATGGAGGGTCCAACACCTGTAAGTGCATTAATACATGCTGCTACAATGGTTAAAGCTGGAATATATCTTACAGCACGTTTAATCTTAACGGTTATACCTTTCGAGGAATTTCCACCAGCTATGCTTCATCAATGGTATCAAGTGGTAGCCTATATCGGTGCGGTAACAGCTTTCTTCGCTGCAACGATGGGTCTAGTAATGACTGATATAAAGAGGATTATAGCTTATTCAACTATTAGCCAGCTTGGTCTCATGCTTGCATCTCTAGGATTAGCTTCTGAGCTAGGGTGGACAGCTAGCACATTCCATATACTTAATCATTCACTCTTTAAGGCGTTGTTATTCTTGGCGGCCGGCTCTGTTATGCATGCAGTTGGAACAACGAATATAGATGAAATGGGTGGGCTTGCTAAAGCTATGCCTATAACATTCTCAACCTCGCTAGTTGGAGCCCTCGCATTAGCAGGTGTACCCCCATTCTCTGGATTCTTTAGCAAAGACTTGATAATAGAAGCATCTCTAGAAGCTGGAATCCTACCAGTCTACCTCCTCATCACGTTTACATCTATCCTTACATTCATCTACATTCTTAGATGGGTGTATAAAGTATTCCTTGCTCCATCCAGCCATAATCATAGCCACAAGCATATACATGAATCTCCACCCGTCATGACTATACCTTTAATAGTTCTAGCAATAGGTGCAGCTTTCTCAGGGATAATCTTAGAAGTAACGCATAGCTTCCCAGAATATCTAGGGATACATCTACATCATAGTACTAGTCTTACAACATTACTTACATCGGCTGGAATAATTCTTTCAGGAGCAGCTATAGTATACTTAGTCTATTTTGGTAGAATTACCCCTCCCGAGGTTTTCAGGTCGAGCGGGTTTGGATATATGCTTCACAAGATCCTTGTTAATAGATATTATGTTGATGCATTCTATTACAGGATAGTTGATGGGTTTGTATGGTTTTCAGGCATCTTGAGGAAGAGTGCTGAAGATGGGGGGATTGATAGATTCAACTATCTTGTTGCTGATGGTGTTAAAGGTGCTGTAAACATCTTTAGGAATATACAGACTGGTAGTAGTAACATCAATGTTGGAGGACTAATACTAGGTGTAGCTATCCTAATCCTTATCTTCCTAACATTACTTTATGGAGGGCTATCGTAGATGGAAGTAGTGAATACAACATTACTTAGTATTGCTCTCTTCATCCAGCTAATACTTGCTCCACTAATTTATCTAGTAACTAGCAGTTCAAAGAAGCTTGGAGATACCCTAAGTATAATTGTTTCAGCTACTCCACTCATCATAGTCGCATACTTTTTCAATACAGTCTATAATGGTTTAATAGTTTATGAGGAGCATCCATGGATCCCAGTATTCGGGCTGAAGCTTGGATTCCAATTAGACTCAGCTAGCTATCCATTCGCTTTACTGATCTCGTTAATGGGTTTCCTCGCAACAATATATTCTACCAAGTATATGGAGCATGAGCATGGCTACCCAGCATACATGGCTCTACTCTTAATGTTCAATACAGGTATGCTCGGAGTAGTCTTGGCTACAAACCTCTTCCTACTATACATATTCTGGGAGCTTATGCTTATTCCAAGCTACTTCCTTATAGCTTACTGGGGTACTGGGAGACCTAGAATAATAGGTTTCAAATACTTTGTATTTACGCATGCTGGAGCATTAGCTATGCTTTTTGGAATAATCTGGCTATACGTATTATATGGAACCCTTGAGATATCCCAATTATCCATTCTTCTAACAGATAGAGCTGAGAACTTCTATATCTCTATCTTAATATTTATTGGTGCAGCTGTTAAGATGGCTGTCTTCCCATTCCATACATGGCTCCCAGATGCTCATGCTGAAGCTCCAACACCTATAAGCGTACTTTTAAGCGGTGTAATGATAAAGACTGGAGCATACCTTATCATCAGGATACTTCTAGGATTATTCAGCTGGGTCATGCCTATAATGAATATCCCGATAATAATTCTCGCATTGATATCTATGGTCTGGGGAGGGGTTATGGCCCTAGTCCAGACAGACGTTAAGAGAGTTCTAGCATACAGTAGCATTAGCCAAGTAGGATATATATTGTTCGGGTTAGTTACTCTTACTCCTATAGGCATAGCTGGAGGAGTATTCCATGTACTGAATCATGGATTCGCTAAGGGCCTTCTCTTCATGTGCTCAGGAGTATTGATATACGTATTGAATGAGAGAGACCTGAGCAAGCTTGGAGGCCTTGCATCTAGAATGCCTGTAACTGCAACAGCTATGCTTCTCGGAGCCTTATCTATAGCTGGTACACCTCCCCTTGGAGGATTCGCTAGTGAATGGATGATATTTAGTGGTGGGATTGATGCAGGACTAACAATCTATACAGCTATAGCTATAGCAAATACAGCGATAACAGCTGGATACTATCTAAGGATGATTAGAGCAGTATTCTTCCTTCAACCTAAACACGATTTATCGAAAGTTCATGATGCACCATTAACAATGACCGCACCTATGAGTATACTGATATTCCTAGTAGTTATACTGGGATTCCTAAATTATCCAGTAACATCGATAATAACACATGCAGTAACACACATAATAAAAATGTAGTAGCCAAGCCAGCATAGAAATCTTGAGAATGAAAATTATGTTAAAATTCTAAATGAGCTAAGAAGATGAAAGAGATTTAGCCTACTCTTTCTTTTCTTCTTTCTCTTCTCTAGCTTCATCTGGGAGTAGTACTTCAACTACTCCTTCTCTATTTTTCCTCATAACAACTTTTATCTTTCTAGGTGGCTTCTCTATCCCCCTACTCCATACAAGATTATTTACCTTACTGGAGATCTTAACAACTTCTGCTTTCATATGCCTCTTTGCAAATTCTTTGATTATGTTTATAGCTCTCTTAGCTCTCCTAGTCCTAGAAGTCTCATATGCATCTCTTAAAGGGATTATATATTCTCTCTCAATCTCTACTTCACTCATCTAGGTGTACCTCCTAAGTCTTTATCTTTCCACTTCTCCTCCAATGTCTAAGCTTAGCATGTGTTCGAATCCTACGCCTAGTCTTAACTATAACCCATGCAGGAACAGGCCAAGCCCTCTTCAATGCTTTTGATAGCTTCTTCTTTAAAGCAAGAGTACGGATAGTCATTTCTTCCTAGAATCTATGGAGGAACTTGTATATGAGTATTTGGACACGGTGTATTGTGTATAGTTATACTGTCAATATTTTTCAGAAGCTTCTAAGAAAAATCTTCTAACGACAAACCCTGCTGGCCGATGAGC
>JAKCEX010000042.1 GCA_023539395.1 Candidatus Geocrenenecus arthurdayi
GTCGCTGCGATAGTTCTCTTGTCTTTTTCGTTGGATGGTAAACGATACATTTTGCTATTACCTAGCTTAGAGCCTAATCCTATTTAGAGGTTAAGCTTCATGGTCTTAGAGCTAGAAGGTAGTCTTTCGAGATGTAAAGATTTTATCGGATCTGGAGACTCATCTACTAATAGATTCTACTAAGTAGATTATGCTTCTTCATGTTATCTTTTTACCTATGATTTCTTCAACCTGTGATAATAGTTGTGGATCTTTGACTCCCGCTCCTAACAAGATGTTTTCCTCTGGACATACTATAAGGATTATCTTGTCATTCTTCCTTATTTCCGCTGAAGTGATCGGCAAACCCGATTCAACATTTAAGGTCACTATTAAGTCTGGGAATGATGCTATTCTCCTAGAATTTGAGTCTTCAACAGTCATATATTCATTCCAGAAAGTTATCTCGTACTTATCATACCTCCCATTAATAATTAATCTGCCAATATCATATCCGCTTCTTGTCTCGAGTGAAACGTACTCTACCGTTCCTTCATCAATTATTTTCCCGTTTATGAGTTTAGTAACCTCTTGAGCAATTTTCAAAGGATCCCCAAGATGTTTCTGGAATACCCTTCCTACTTCTATAGCTTTAGATAAAGCTCCAACAGCTGCATGATCTTTAAGATAATCTACTGTGATAGGATTCCTTGCAACGGCAATCATTCCACCTGCTTGAATAGATGCTTCTCTAATTATCTTATCAACTTTCTCTAATGATCCTTGAACTACCAACTCAACATATCTACCAGCTTTCTTATCCCCTCCTACAGCAGCTTGAATCGAGACATAATCAGGTATCTTGTGGAGACCTAACGAGCCCATTACACCTGTCGGATGCGCTCTCCCATCTCCAGGAGCATCGATGATAGGTATCCCAAGAATCGCAGACTGTATCCACCCGTTAACGCTTGATAATCCGCCATTCTCGCCTGTTATAAGTCCATCTAGCGGAACATCTATATTATCCATTAAAAGCTCGACTGCTCTAATCATATGGGATGGAAGAACATATTTTTCTCTAGCTGCTGGAGCACCTATAATAGATGCGGTAGCAACATATCTTTCAGGCGAGATGCTTTCTACATCAACTATATAGACTTCACCTAACTCTAATGCCAGTCGTGCATATCTAAGCCCTTCTCTATAGTCTCCGCCTCCTCCTCCACCATAGAATGCTCCACCTAGAACTGCTGCTTCCGCAATCTTTTCATCAACTTTGACGATCATTTTTTCCTCCCCGTCTGTTAAGCTGTTTAAGTATCCCAAGTGTGACTGACCCTGAAGCTAGAACCGGATCTATAAACAATAACTTATCAGATATCTTTCTTACGATATCTATAAAGTTTATAGTGGAGAAGCCTGTACACCCTGGAATAATAACATCTACTCCAGCCTCTAGCAATTTCTCTAAAGCTCTGATCGATGCTCTTATACCCGATTCCTGCATTAAATCAATTGTGTTTCTTACGCCTTCAGGCTTCTCTTCAGCCACTAAATGACGACCAAGAATTCTCTTCATTACTCTAGGCACTTCTTCAGTAAGCTTCAGTACACCTATTCTCTCACCATGAGATAAAGCAAGAGATGCAGTTGCTGAGCCAGCTCCTATGACTGGAATTTTTGAAGTTCTTCTACCCTCCTCTACAGCTGGATCGGCTGCACAGCTTACTATTACTGCGTCAACATTCATCGCCTCGAACTCTTTTATTAGTCTAAGTATCTTAGGTTTAGCAATTTCTTCACTAACCTCATCATAAATGCCTAGAGGCTGGTCTTCTATGCACTTTGAAATAACTTTCAATTCATTGAAGGCCTTTTCAATTATTTTTCCATGAAGACTTATCTTTTCCTCGTCTCTCATGGTTAAGACTCTTATTAAACCGACAGTATACATCTTGAAACCTCCTATTCCGGCGCTCCTCTCCTCATTAAATCAGCTAATGACCCATGAATAGATATTATCTTCTCCCACTCTCCTTCATCATAGAACTTTACTCTACCTCTCCCAAAATCTTTAGCTACTTCTACTACGAATCTTGTGGCTTGTTCTAAGTGGAAGATGTTTGTAGCGCCTGTTGCAGAGCCTGGCACCACCATACTAGTAGTTATTGCTACTCCAACAACAGGAGCCTTCGTATAAATCCACGGCTGCATCATACTATTTATGTGGTATACAGGGGTGGTGTATGGAATGATGTCTTGCATAGTTATCGGTACTACTACGGGCGGCTGCCCAGTCACTCTAATGTAGATATCTATGAGGTCTGGACTAACCTTCAGTATCCATCCTTCCTTAACAGTGGGAGTGATCGCGAATCCATTATGTTTTATTACCCAGTTGGCTTTTGTAGCATCAACTGAAAGTATAGCGTCTATCTGACCTTCAGCTTCTCTCTTTAGAAGGGTAAATATATCTACTGGAGAATCCATCATAGGTGCAGGCTTGTAGGGTCTTGTAGGTGCGTTTGGACATATATGTGTCTTCACTATGACATCTCCTCCTACGAAGTCTCCACGTCTCATCATTTCTGCAATTTTATAGGCTGCGGCAAGTGAGACTACTGCTCCATCTGCATCTGAGACGAGGCCTATACATTCAGGTCGAGCACCAATACCGCCAAGCCTACCAATTATCCCAAGAGATCGGGAAGTACCTCCAGAATATTTTCCTTTTACGCCTTGAATCATGATGGATATAAAATCTGTTGAGGCTTTTTCACCTTCGATACGCTCTACATTTATTTCCATATGGGATAACCCTTTATTAGTAAAGAATTCCCTAACTTTCTCTCCATCTACCTTCGGGTCATCTAGAAGATCGACGATTTCCAATAGTTGTTTCAAGGTAGACACCCTTCAACCACCACCATAACAATCATGGCTAAGTTGTTAGCAAGATATTATATGAACTTTAAGGATCATCCTCTCTATCCAAAATCAGAGCAAGAAAACGAGTATCATAATTTTAACTTGATAATCCAGAAAACATGATGGAACCAAAAAATAGAGGATAGGATTAATATTAGGTTAGGACCTTGGCTTTCTAGCTCTCTGAATAGCATAAGCTATTGAGGCGGCTGCTACGATTATTACGACTATTATGAGCGCATATACCCATGTTGGGACGACTTCTACTACTGTCACGGTTGGTGTAGGAACTGGCGTAGCAACTGTTGTTACTACGGGTCTCTCGACAGTAGTTATTATCGTTGTACCAGGCTGCACCATGGTTGTAACTTCCGTTCTCACGATCGTGGTTACTTCAGGTTTAGGTGGTGCCTTCAGCCAATAGATTTTCTCTAGATTGAGGTATCCTGTACCCATTCCATGCTCCCATGCACCTGGCTCCAACTCATCGGAGAAGTCTAGATTAACGGCCGCTAAAAATGTTCTAGAGCATGTCCAAACAGCAGGCTGATCATCAACCAGTATCTTGAGTGCTTCTCTAACAATCTGTGCTTCTTTCTCCCTATCTATCTCAAATTCTGCAGCGAAGATCTTCTCATTGAATGCTGGATTATTATAACCCATAGCGTTCGACCATGAAGCTCTAACGATACCCTTCTCAGTGTAGTAACGGATGAAGAAGGTTGGTCCAGGACCATGTACGAATGGGAATATGCTCATATCGAAGTCCCAGTTCTTGAATACTCTTTCATGCCATGCTGCCGTGTCTAGCGCTACTATCTCAACTACTATACCTACTTGAGCTAGGAAATCTCTTATCAGCTCTGCTTCCTTTAGATAAAATGGGTAAGATACGGAATCTATCATCAACCTAATCTTGAATCTAGTCTTATCTGGGCCGCGTGGGTATCCTGCCTCATCAAGCAATCTTTCCGCTAGAGCTGGGTCATAGGGCGGTTGGTTTACACCAGGGTTATAGCGTGCAACAGCAGGTGCGCTTGAAACAACTGTATCGAGTGCTTCAACTCTATTGAAGTAAACTACTTCAGCTATCTTTTTGCGGTCAATAGCTGCTGCTATAGCTTTTCTTACTCTAACATCTTTTAAAGGAGCAAGCCCTTCAGGATGCAAGTTAAATCCTACAACATCGAGAGAACCTCCTGGGCTCGGGAAGAACCATACTCTCTTACCTGGTAATTGCCCTAGACCTATCTTTTCTTGTAGTGCTACTGCATCAGACATCGCTAAACCATATGTCCATATAAAGTCTATCTCACCCTTCTCAAATGCAAGCATCATAGCTGGAGATGTTCTAATTATCTTGAATATTATCCTGTCAAGGTATGGTAGCCCTTTTTTCCAGTAGTTTTCATTTCTCTCGAGGATAATGTATTCACCCTTCTTCCATTCTTTGAATTTGAATGGCCCAGTCCCTACGGGTTTAGTATTATATGGATTGTTTAAGATATCTGTACCCTCGTAGAGATGCTTAGGACTAATGTTTATCCCAGACCCCCCAAAGTAGCCCGGATAAAACGCCGGAGCCCACGCAGTCTTGAATCTAAATATAACTGTATAGTCATCTGGTGTTTCTATAGATTTTACATAATTCTTCATCATTGAATCAACGAAGCTGTTAAATAATGGTGCTACTTGCTCATAAGTAAATTTGACATCAGCGGACGTGAATGGTTTACCGTCATGCCATGTAGCATTCCTGACTAAGTGAAATATGATGGTCATTCCGCCATCAGGTTCCTTTATAATCTCCCAGGACTGAGCAAGCTCAGGTCTCCATTCAAGAGTCTCGGGATCAAAACTTACTAGAGAATTACCGATCTGTCTGACGACTTGATAGAAAGCCCAGGTTGGTGGACCGCTTAAGACGAGGTGTGGAGGCTCAGATGCCAATCCTACTATTAATGTACCTCCGTACCTTGGTTCAGGTTTCGGCTGAGACTCAGTATATGGTAGCACTGTGACTGCTATCATCATTAATGCAATTAATATGCTTGGGAGAGAGTACCTAAGAATCTTCTTTGGATGGAGGAGCTTTTCTTTACTCATGTAGTATATTGGTAATTTAATGCTATATAAGCGTTCTTTTTAAATATTTTGAGGGCGTGTCCAATAATTTGTAAACTCTTCTTAGATTACTTATAAGTGTAGCTTTAAAGTTTATAAATAGCAAATAGAAGTTGGACACGCCCAATATGTTGATAAAAGTTAAAAGTTATATTTCATATTGGATGGGGAACTGACGGATGAACGATTCAAGAATCCTTGAGATTTCAGATCTAAAGACTTATTACTATACATCCCGAGGAATTGTGAGAGCGGTAGATGGCATTACATTGGACCTAAAAAAGGGTGAGTCGCTTGCAATCGTTGGTGAGTCGGGTAGTGGGAAGAGCACACTTGCTTTTTCAATCATGCGGCTACTCCCAGATAATGCAAGGATCGTTGATGGAAGCATATGGTTGTACCCTGAAAAGATAGACTTAGTTAGGCTTTCTAATGATGAGATGAGGAAAGTGAGGGGTCGTAGAATAGGGATGGTTTTTCAAGACCCTATGACTTTCCTTAATCCTGTGATGAAAGTCGGCGACCAGATAGCTGAAGCAATAATGTATCATCATGGATGTACGCAGAAGGTAGCTAGAAAGAGAGCAGTTGAATTGTTAGAAAGACTTAGAATCCCGGATGCTTCTAACGTTGCATTGAGATACCCTCACCAATTAAGTGGAGGGATGAAGCAGAGGGTCATAATTGCTATTGCTATCTCATGTAACCCAGAAATACTAATAGCTGATGAGCCGACTACAGCTCTCGACGTAACCGTTCAAGCTGAAGTCTTAGAATTATTAAGGGGTTTCATCCATGAGTTAGGTATGTCTCTTATCCTCGTTACACATGATCTAGGTATTGTAGCTGAGATTTGCGATAAAGTAGCTATCATGTATGCTGGGAAAATTGTTGAAATTGCAGAAACTTACTCATTATATAAGAGCCCAAAGCATCCTTATACTATTGGTCTACTTAAAGCTGTACCTACAGTCCATAAGTCAAGTAGTGAGGTCGGCGGTATAAAGGGGAATCCACCCGACTTAGTGAATCCACCAGCGGGTTGCAGATTTAATCCGAGATGCCCATATGTTTTTGAAAAATGTCTAGGTGAAGAGCCTCCTCTAATACGAGTGAATAATGATAGAGCTGTAGCATGCTGGCTAATGATGTGATGGTTTATGGGAACGCATCCATTACTCAAAGTTGAGAATGTAAAGAAATATTTCCCAGTGGGAAGAGCGGTCTTCGGCAGGAGCAAGCAGTATGTTAAAGCTGTTGACGATGTAAGCTTTACTATAGATGTTGGAGGATCCTTAGGGATTGTAGGTGAGAGTGGCTCTGGCAAAACAACTCTTGCTAAAGTTATATTGAGGCTTCTTGAGCCTACTTCAGGAAAAGTCTATTTGGATGGCGTCGACCTCTTCAGTTTAAATAATAAAGAGCTTCGAAAGCTTAGGCCTAAGATGCAGATGATCTTCCAAGATCCTATGGCATCCCTCAACCCTAGAAGAAAGATAATGCACATTATCGGGCAGGTATTCAAGACTCATACAAGCATCGGTGATGTAGAAATCAGGGAAAGAGTTGTAGATTTATTGGAAAAAGTTGGTTTAACTCCTCCAGAACTTTTTCTAGATAGATACCCCCATGAGTTAAGTGGTGGGCAAAGACAGCGAGTATGTATAGCTAGAGCCATAGCTCTAAATCCTAAATTATTAATTGCAGATGAACCTGTTTCAGCTCTCGATGTATCTGTTAGAGGACAGATAGTAAAATTGCTGCTAGAAATTTATGAAAAGCATATAGATGAAATAGCTTATATTGTTATCTCCCATGATATTGCTCTTATTAAGAGTCTCTGCAAAGATACACTGGTAATGTATCTTGGGAGAGTGGTGGAAAAGGGTGAAGTTAGAAGAATAATAGAAGAGCCTTTACATCCATATTCGCAGATGCTTATATCCTCTATACCTGTACCTGATCCAGAGATCGCTAGAAATCGGAAGCGTATACCTATAGGCGGAGAGATACCTTCTTTGATAAATCCCCCGAAAGGATGTTATTTCCATCCTAGATGCCCATACGTTATGGATAGATGTAGGGAGAAGACACCTTCGTTAATTAATGTTGATGATAGACTAGTATCCTGCTATCTCTACTCAGAATGAATCCTTTTCTAAGTCTAAAAGAAAACTTTTTTAAGTATAACTATCTCCTCATTGTCGGATGTCTCCATTACTAGTTTTCATCATTAGGAGATTGATCCAATATATCCCTATGATACTGGCCGTCATAATAGTTACGTTTCTATTAGTCCGTTTAGCTCCTGGAGATCCTACCTATATACTTGTTGGAGAAGTAGGAGATGAATCATTTGTTAGAGCTGCAAGAGAGAGGCTAGGATTAGATAAACCACTATATGAGCAATTCGTAATTTACATTTCGAATGTTTTCAGAGGCGACTTGGGATATTCATATTTAAGGTCGGAGCCTGTCGCCAAGCTTATAGTTGAACGCATACCTGCGACCTTGCTGTTAGTACTAACAGCAATGTTTATATCAGCATTAATTGGGATCATAGCCGGAACTATCGCAGCAGCAAAAAAAGGAGCAGCTGATCTAACTTTATCAACTCTTTCAATCGTGGGTATCTCTATCCCCTACTTTTGGCTGGGGCAGATAATACTAATAATCTTTGCAGTATGGCTCGGCGTCTTCCCTCTAGGAGGAATGATTTCAGTCGGACATGAGTACCAAGGTTTACAATACTTTATCGACGTCATATACCATTTGACCCTACCTGCAATGACTTTAGCTATCTTTAACATAGCATTCACTACTAAGATAACGAGAGGGAGCGTTCTAGAAGCTTTGACTCAAGATTATATACTTACTGCACGTGCTAAAGGAATTCCTGAATCAAGGGTGGTATTCAGGCATGCTCTTAGAAATGCATTGATACCCGTCGTAACCTACACAGGATTCAACACAGGAGTCCTCTTAGTAGGAGCAATACTAACGGAGACGGTATTTGCATGGCCTGGAATGGGCTCCCTACTATACGATTCTATTAGATTGAGAGACTACCCCGTCGTGCTTGGAATCTTTATCTACGGCTCAATAATCGTGATACTGGCAAACCTACTCGTAGATATACTCTACGGTATACTCGATCCTCGGATACGTTTACGGTGACAAATATGAACAGGCAGAGAACCGCATACGCAGGTATAGGTCCCCTCAAGATTGTCGGGTTGCAGTTATTATATAAGACCTCAAAAGCTTTCAAGGTTAATCCACGATTCACAGCGGGTTTTATAATATTACTGGTAGTTGTAATTTTAGCCATAGTAGCTCCACTCATTACGTGGTATCCGCCTCTGAAAACCTTAGTAGGTAAGCCGTTTACTCCACCTGTTGCCTTGCATCCTTTTGGGGTAGACGACCTGGGTAGGGACATTTATACTAATGTTCTCTATGGGATAAGGACTTCCTTAACTGTTGGTGTCAGCTCAGTTATAATCTCATTAGCAATTGGGATACTGATAGGCGTCGTAGCGGGCTATTACGGTGGAATTCTCGAAGATGCTTTAATGAGAATAACAGATATGGCGCTGATTATACCGCAGTTCTTACTCGCGTTAGTTATAGTAGCTATATTTGGTCAAAATTTCCAGAATATCATAATAGCAATAGGTATTGTTAGCTGGCCTGGTATAGCACGAATGATGAGAGCGGAATTTCTATCGATAAAAGAGCGTCCATTTATAGAGGCTGCTAGAGCTGTGGGACTAACTGATGTAAGGATAATCTTCGAGGAGATTCTACCAAATGCGATACCAGCAATTATCCCATATGCAGTCCTTCAAATAAACACTGCCATACTTGTAGAAGCTGGGCTGGGATTCCTAGGGATAGCTGATCCCAACGTCCCAAGTCTTGGGCTTATGTTAAATACTGCTCAACAGTACCTTGTCAGAGCTTGGTGGATGGCCTTCTTTCCAGGTCTTGTATTATCAATAATTGTAATTGGACTTAATTTATTGGGAGATGGATTAATAGAATACTTGAATCCTCGATTGAGGAAGAGATGATGGATAGACTACAGAAATAGTTATGAATTATTTATTGCATCGATCTTGGCTGATTCATTAAAGATTACGGAGGGGCCTTTACTATAAACGAAGTCACATTATCTCGGTGAGAATTCTCGCTAAGACCCCTCTAGTAGTAATTATCCTACTATTTCTAGCTACATTCTTGAGTACATCTCTATGGGAAAATTTATACCCCATGCAATCCATTATTATGATTCCTATCTTGCTCTCATTAATAAATTTGGCGGCATCAATAAAGTCTTGGGTGCTTGAACTATAAGGGGATATGGGAATGACTTCTAACTCTCTGAAATACTTATTCCATTTACTGTATGCATAGCTGACTTGTTTTTCATTAGGTATCAATACCGCTACCTTCCCAACATATGAGATACTTGAAGCTACTCCCTTCAAGACCTTATCTGGGTAAATTATCGGAGTCTTAGCTTCGAATCGAGGGAACTCGCCTGAACATAGTATTGCTATGATGTCAACACATATTGAGTCTAAGTAGCTAATCTTAGATTGCATTAAAGGTATCAGTTTATTCTTAGATACTCTTACCTCCGAGCCGTCTCTCAACCTCGTAACATATAGGATCTCGTCTGCTCTAGGTGAAAGCTGCGAAGTTATTGTCTCGAGGTCGAGGTCATCTAAGGCCCCTACTTGTACAATCTCAACATCACTCGGTAAGTTTACTAGAAAATCTTCAACAAGGTCGTCTCTTGGAGCTTGACCAATTGTTACCATCCCCAATTTTTTGGACAACCTCCCCAACCTCCTAAGATGCAACAATTAATTGTTAATTACTAGCAAGAGCATGCATATAAGAGTATTTAATACTTAATTCCAAATCTGGAGAACGTTATTAGTTCTTAGAGAGCTTTCTGCCATTAGATGTGCATCCTGACTCAAGTTTATTAGGATGTCATGTATTTTCTCAGACTGTGTATTAGGTGACAAGAATTGAGCATGTTTATGGAGCTTTATGAAGCTTGTTTAAAAACCGCTAGAGACCTTGCTAGGATAAACGCTGGTGAACAAGTTTTGGTCTTAGCTGATACCGCCATAGATTGGGAAATGATTAAACTTCTATCCTCAGCAGCACGTATTCTAGGTGCACAATCAAGCATCATGATATATGAGACTAGAGATGATGTGAATATTGAACCTCCAAAACCTGTAGCAGAGGCCATGAAGTCTAGCGATGTTGTAATTAGTCTTCCGCTAATGTATATACTCCATACAACTGCTTATAACGATGCTCTCAAAGCTGGGGCTAGAATACTGGAGTTGACGGGTACTACTCCTGATATGATGGTCAGGCTTATAGGTAGAACTGATTATCCAGTGATGTGTAAACTCGGAGACCGTCTAACAGAGTTGACCAAAAAAGCTAGAGAAGTATTAATCAAGAGCGAGAATGGAACAAACATTAAGTTTGAGAATGATGCTAATAGACCTGTCTTCCATAACGATGGAATACTAAATGAGAAAGGAATATACAAGCCTTTAGGAGGACAAATATCTTGGGCGCCTATTGAAGATAGCATTGAGGGGGTCATAGTCGCGGATACATTTATATGGCCACCCTCAGAGATCGGAGTTCTCAGAAGCCCTGTTAGAATAACTATAAGGGAGGGAAGGATAACGAAGATAGAAGGAGGCGTAGAAGCAAGAATATTTGAGAGTTGGCTTAGGAACCTCAATGATGAAAAGATGTACTATCTTGCGCACGCCTCCTGGGGATTTCATCCTAAAGCTAAGCTGAGCGGAATACCCTTAGAAGATGAAAGAATATATGCATGCGTTGAATTCGGCTTCGGCTCTCAAAGCTTAAAATTTAGGGGAAAGATCGGCAAAGCTAAATCACATACAGACTTAGGAATCTTTAATCCAGAAGTTTATTTTGATGGGGTTCCTATAACTCACGCAGGCAGATTCGTACATGAAGACCTCTTAGAATACGATAGAAAAATCAAGGGATGAATAGGGTGTATCCAACTATTATTTGGTTCTTTGATTTTTCTTATTTATGCTTTTTGCCTAGTTGATGGATAGTGTCCAAATAAGTATTTTCGCTCACCTCCCTGTCCTCGCAGCTTGATAGT
>JAKCEX010000043.1 GCA_023539395.1 Candidatus Geocrenenecus arthurdayi
TAACATTGTTTTAACATGTCGTACAATATCATCGTTCATCATTTATTAAAGCATCTCTGAATGATGTTTTCATGCATAGTGCGGGCGCTTAACTTAGAATTGTATATCCAGATTCTTTGCTAATAAACTCTTGTAGGTATCTCTCGAAGTCTCTTGCATGTTTCATCAATTTTAGAGCTTCTTCATATAGCTTCTCATAGTCTATAGCTAGGTATCTATGGATTATGATGTTTCTTAATGCTATATGATGTGTTAACTGTTCTGCTAGTGATGCATCTACCACTCCATGCTTTACGCATTCCATTATGTAGTCCTTGGCTACTCCAGCAGTCCTCCATCCTTTTACCGAAGCTAGATGTCTACAGATATCGATTATGGCTTCAACTATGAGCTGGTACCCTCTCTCCAGCAGTCTACCGAGTATTGGTGATGACTTTACATCGTTAACGTTCTTAGACAGTACATACTCCTCTAGAAATTCTATCTCAGATTTTATGAAGTCTATCCTTCTCTTAACGACTATAACATCTATATGGGTAGGGTCTTCTAACTTCAACCATTCTCTTAGAGAGAAGACCGCGTACTCCCAGTAATCTGGATTAACTTGGCTAAGCTCTTCATGTAGCTTCTCCTTAAAGTTTTTCTTATCAACGAGGACTAAACCCTCCTGTAGAACTCTAGCCTTCACCATTGTATCTGCACGGTCGAGGTCTACTATATCAATTAATTCCTCTCCTACTCCTAATGTTTCTGAGATTTCTCTAACAAGTCTAGCTAAGGTTTCATATTTATCGCTGCCTTCAATTTTTACAGCTAAATCGATATCATGGCCCCTTGAGTTCTTAGTAGCTAGAGAGCCGAAGAGTACTAGAAATACGACTTCAGGAAACCTTGGAAGAAGATGGACGATCTTCAGTATAACCTCTTTCCCATCGAGCACTACTATCACGTATATCTTGTTATCTCTTAATTTAAAGCTTAAGTTTATCTAAGATATTCTTTACGGTGCTTTCGAATTTACTTAAGCTCTCACCGTCTTCACATGCTTAAAGCTTTAGATGCTGAAGCTAAGAAGCCACGCATCTAATGTAGTTAGTATACAAGTAGTGCTACTAGGTTAGCATAAGTGAGGTGAAGGATGCTAAAGAAAGAAATGAATACAGAACTTTTATCTTCATGATGAGGACTCCAAATTCTAAGCATATGTGAAACACTCTAAACTCCATGAGAAGACTTATTCCAACAAGAAAGAGTAAAGATCAGTAATTTTTCAGAAGAAGTGCGCAGACCATATATCTTCATACAGCTTCCAGTCATTTAAATTTTCATGAAGTATTTTCAAAGTTTATATGTTTATAGTTTTCGAGGATATACGGGGAATATTCTATGCGGAAACTATTTCAGAGAGAATTATGATTATTCCCCTGAGATGGAGAGGATAAGCCTAAAGGTTTTATTGTTATCGATCATGCTATTATGTATCCCGTTTGCTTATTCTCAAGGAGTAGAGCCTGGCCTCGATTTCGATACTGCTGCACCTCTAGACCTTTCTACAGGCTCAGCTTCTATTAATGGTTCCTTGACCAAGACTTTTGAAGATAATCACTACTACATGCTTACGGGCTTGAAGAGTGGCGTCCAAGTCAGTATTACTGGAAGCTTGAAGGGTATTGAGCCTGGGTTAACAACTGTCTCACTCTATTCTCCTACTAGAGCTAGGCTTATAGGTGTTGACCAGGTAATTGGAAAAAACATAGTAAAGAAGATTGAGTTAAGATATCTCTTAGCATATGATCCAGCTAACCCAGGAGAAAACAAGCTGTACGTTAGGATTGGTAAGAGTAGTGGAAGCCTAAACTATACTCTAGATATATCTATCGAGTATTTCTTCGATGCAGACTCTGGGAGGGATGCTGGAGCCACCATGAAAGATGCTATCCAAGCTCCTTCCATCTCTAGAGATGTAGTAACTACTTTTAGAGGATACTTAGCTGAGAAAGAATATGGGAACGACTACTCAGATTACTACAAGCTAAACATAGACCTCCAGCCTAAAGATGAGATATACATTGAGGTTAAGCCTGAACCATACTTAATGGTCTGGGCATCTCTCCTAACTCCAGATGGGTTTTCCCTCAGATACAACAAATCTGAAAGTAAGGGAGAGCCTCTAACCCTTAGAGTTCGTGGAGATTGGAAGACGGGGGTGAACACCTTCTACCTTGCTATTGAGAATATGGGTGGTGCTGGAGGTGGAGGAGGCTACACAGTTAAAGTAGAGATACACCCACCCAAGATAGAGGATACTACAGCTACAAGCTTTGCTCAAACCCAGACTTCGCCTTGGCCATTTCTAGGACAAGAAAACATAAGGAATATAATCATAATAATCTCAGTAGCCATAGTTGCAATAGCTATCATAGTAATTATCGTTAGGAGAAGACGTAGAGTAATCCGCGTAGAAGAAGAATGGGGAGGATGGAGTACAGGAGAATCATGGGAAGGAGGATGGGAAGAAACCCTCTGAAAAATAATAGAATATAAACTTCCCCATAAATAATTCAAAAGAACCTCAGAGGAGAAGCTTATATAGAAATATTAGGATTAATCTGGTTACTGTGATTAGGATGGTTGGCGGTTTCAGGTTTCTTGAACATACTAGTGATGTTTACGTAGAAGCCTATGGAGAATCACTCCAGGAAGCTTTCTCCCAGGCTGCTCTCGCACTCTACAATACTATATCTTCTACAGAGAATGTAGAGTGTAGGGTTGAGAAAGATGTTAATGTTGTTGGAGAAGACCTGGAAGCTCTACTAGTTGAGTGGCTGCAATACTTAATTGCATTATTCGATATTGATGGTTTCATAGCTAAAGTTGTCGAAGTAAAATCTATAGAGAGAGTAGGTGAAAATTATAGTCTCTCAGCTAGATTGTGTGGAGAACAATTTAACCCTAAACAGCATAGAGTTGGAGTCCATGTTAAAGCTGCAACATACTGGAGGATGGAGGTATTCAAGAAGGATAGTGAAGTCATCCTTAGATTCGTACTAGATATATGAAGTGTTATTCTAGGATGTAATTAAGTTGAGTATAGAGAGGGTATATGCTATTGCTTCTTCAGTCCTTATAGTTCTTACTGCTTGGTTTGGGAAAGTATTAACGATGTAATCGAATGTCTTCTCATAATCTATTTTATGTAGTTCAGCTATTTCTCTTAGACCTCTCTTAGCTGAACCAAATGCAATGCATATCTTATCTGCATTCTTAATCTTTTCCTCAAGCTCCCTCCAAACACTTCTAACATCTACTCCTAGTCTTGAAGTTGCTATCCTAACATCGTAATCTTTAACAATCTCGTCAAGCCTCTGTGAGACTACTGCTGTCCTAAACCCTGAGTATATCTTGGCTTTCTTCTTAGAATATACTTTGAATCTCATCTTATCCTGAGAAGGCATTACTCTAACTATTACTCTCGCTCCCTTCTTAAACTTCTTATCTGTTTTAAGCATCTTCTTTAGCCCTGCATAGATGATAGATTTCTTGTTCGAAGAGACTACTAATCCTTCTCTATAATGCTCTACATTAAGGTCTTCTCTCTCAGGATGAGTTGGGATATTTAGAGGTGGCAATACTCCCACATATTTTAACTTAGAAGTTAAAGGGTAAATCTTCCTCCTAAGGTAAGGTGCTGTATTCAAGTAGTCCATTATAAGCTTAATGTATTCAGCATTCTCTCTCTGGGGGGAGCCGGGTTCTTCATGATATATTATCAACGTATCTACACGGGATGCAGCTAGACATCTTGCGATACTCCCAATCCTTACAATCTTCTCGATAGGGTGATGAGACTCATGAGAGAATGATGATGGAATAAGGACATCTATTCTTGTAACCCTCTTCTCAGCAAACATACTGGTTTATCTCAATTCTACCTATATACACTAGGTCTTAAAATAATTGAACTCTACATCCTCTGTCATAGACTAACAAACCTATGTTGAGAGTTCTTCAGTTTCTCTACCTATTATAAGCTTGACACCATTCTCCTCTGCTAAAGCTTTTAATAGCTCAGAGATCTCGGCAGCAACCTTTGCAATAGATAATATTACCATTGATGGTTTCTCTCCATACTTCTTCTGTATTATCTCTACACGCTTAAGAAGCTTCTCCATTTCTCTATTTATTTCTTCAATCGTTCTAATACTTATTGTTACTTCACTAATTACGAGAGGTTTCTCACAGGATAGGTCAATCTCTATAACCTCACTATCATAGACAAGATACCTTCTTCTCAACTCTAGCTTCGGGATAGCCCATCTCCATGAGCATCATCTCGAGGAACCCAACTGAATATTCTTCAAAAGTTACTCCTAGGGTCGTCCTCAACTCTCTGAAGCCAGTTAACATGTATTTCTACATCTTCTCGTAATTTTCAAGAAGCTTGTTCTGTTCCTCCCTTAGAATTTTAACTTCTTCCCAGAGCTTCTCCTGGCTCATTCTCAGGTTCTTTAACTCTTCCCATATATGAATATTGTTCTCCCAAAGCTTGTTTTGACTCTCCATAGTTTTTCTTGGTCTTCTCTAAGAGATTTTATCTCCTGCCAGATTTTATTCTGGTCTTCATGTAGAATGTCTAGTCTTTTCAGCATCTCTGAGTATCCCAGGATACCCTGCAACTAGATACTTGAATTGACTGTCTTTCTCAAGCAGTTTAATAAATTCACGTTTAAGCTTATTAGCCATCTATTTTCTATAGAAGATACGTAGAATTGCTTATTTAAAGATTTTAAGAATTAGTGCTACATCTCTTTACTTGATATAATGTTTTAGGAGAGCTTACTACTTCCATGCTTAATCATCTCTAAAAGATTTCACGATGGATTAGCTACTCCTTTAAAGCATTTGGGAGGCGAGGGTATTCCAGCCAGCTATGTTAAGTTAATGTTAATATTGAGAAGATATATTGAATCTTGTAAAGTGGATTGGTGAATGGGTAGGAGGATTAGAGCTCAGAGGATTGGTAGAGGATCTCCGACCTTCAAGGCTTCTCTTAAGAGGAAGTTTGCTATAGGGTATCCATCTATGACTATTAGGTCGAGCAACCTAGTTTTAGGGTATGTAAGGGAGCTTCACCATGACCCAGGTAGGGGTGCGCCTGTTGCGGAGATAGCTCTTGAAGATGGCAGGACATTCGCTATAGCAGCTGTTGAAGGTTTACATGTTGGGCAGATAATAGAGATGGGTGCTGACGCATCTATTAAACCTGGAAACATTATACCTCTAGGGAAGGCACCAGAAGGAACAGTAGTCTCGATGATTGAGTTGAAGCCTGGTGATGGTGGGAAGCTTGTTAGAGCTCCTGGAACGTATGCTACCGTAATGTCTCAGCTTGGAGACAAAACCATATTATTATTGCCTTCAAAGAAGATGGTTGAGTTAAGTTCTAAGTCTCTAGCAGTTGTTGGAACTATAGCTGGAGGGGGATTACATGATAAACCATTCCTTAAAGCTGGCAAGAAATACCACTGGATGAAGGCTAAGCATAGACCTTACCCGAGGACGCGCGGTGTAGCTATGGTTCCAGCATTCCATCCATTCGGTGGAACTAGGAAGAAGCTGGGGAGACCTGAAACTGTTTCTAGAAATGCTCCTCCTGGAAGAAAAGTTGGATTAATATCTGCTAGGAGGACGGGTCGAAAGAAGAGATAGCATAACAAATTATTCTTAGAAAAGTTCTTTGCCAACCATCTTTCTCTCTATTCAAGAATCCAGGATTATATGTTTAATACTCGGCTATAGGCTTCAAGGTCTAAGAACCCATGCCCGCTTACATTTGCAATTATTACTTTCTCCTCACCTGTTTCTTTTGCTTTGACTGCTTCATCTATCATCGCTCTAATAGCATATGATGATTCCGGCGCGGGTAGGAATCCTTCAGCTTGGATAAACATTCTAGCTGCTTCGAATACTGCTTTCTCATCTTTAGGGTAAGCTACTGCTTCAACTAAACCTATACTCTTTAGGTAGCTTATTATAGGTGAAGCCATATGGTATCTGAGCCCCTCAGCCCATATTGTAGGCATGATGAAGCTATGAGTTAATGTGTATCCCTTGATCCTAGGTAGAATCTGTGCAGTATCTGGGAAATCGTACTGGTATACCCCCTTGACAAGATTAGGTGCAGCTTCTGATTGTGCTGCCATGAATCTAATCTTCTTATCTACTTCCCTTCTAAGAACCTTTCCAATCATAGGTAGAGTGAATCCTCCGAAGTTGCTTCCGCCTCCAAGGCACCCAATCATAACATCTGGAACCTCGCCGATGACTTCTAGCTGTTTTACTACTTCCAACCCTATGATTGTCTGATGCATGAGTACATAATTCAGTACGCTTCCCACAGGGTATGTTGTATCGGGATGCTTCAGAGCATCCTCAGCTGCTTCGGAGATAGCTATGCCAAGCGTACCTTTATGGTTAGGATCACTTTTAAGAATCCTTCTTCCAAATTCTGTTCTATCTGACGGTGAAGCAAGCACTTCTGCACCATAAAGCTTCATGAACCTCCTCCTCTCAGGCTTCCATTCATATGCTTCCCTCACCCAGTAGATTGTAGATCTTAAACCCATTAATGATGCAGCATATGCTACTGCTGTACCCCACTGTCCCGCACCCGTCTCTGTTACTACACGGCTGAATCCACTCTCAGCAGCATAATAGACTTGTGCAAGAGCTGTATTCACTTTGTGGCTTCCAGTCGGAGAGAGGTCTTCCCTCTTATAGTATAGGCGGGCAGGGGTCTTAAGGATCTTCTCTAAGCCTACAGCTCTATGTAGAGGTCTAGGTCTCCCAGCACGGATATATAGCTCCCATACTTCTTCAGGGATCTTCACCCAACGCTCACTTGAATACTCCTGCATCAGACACTGTGGAATCAAGATGTCTTTCAACTTCTCCAGCCTCCCATCTTCATCTAATGGTTCTGGAAGCTTCTCAGGCAAGTCAGGTAGGATATTATACCAGTATCTTGGTAGCTCATCAACAGGTAGAGAAACCTGGACATGCTTTCTCATAGTATCAAGCCACTTACAGTATCCTGAGGGATGTAGTTAATTTGTCTTTAAAACATTAATGTATACACTTGTACAGAGCTGCCTATTTCAAGCTCAAATTAGCTAAGAAACACTCTTCCACATTATTCATACTTACCATGACATCCTTCGCCATCCTTAATCCTCGTTAGTATAAAGTGTTCAATATGAGTCCTGATTTCTCTGAGCTCCCAGTCTGCTCCAATAAGATAAAGCTAGCGTTCTTATACACTATTCTTTGAAAACATTTGAGAGGTTCCTAGAACGATAAATCTACACATCTAATACATTGATATTTTACTTCTGAACCTTATTCAACTTGTAGCCAAAGATGCCGGAGAAGATTAATATTCCCTGGACACCATATTTTCTATAGAAGTTTGAAGAAAAATATTCTTGAAGGCTATAGGAGAGCGGTCGATATAGTGGTTGAAGCTCTTAAAGCCAATCTAGGAGGAAAACTTATCTCCATTATTCTATACGGCTCTACTGCGAGGGGAGATGTCTCCGAAGATTCTGACATCGACCTATTGATAGTCTTAGAGAATCTACCTGAGAGTAGGCTTGAAAGAATAAGGATATTCGATGAAGTCGAGAAGAGATGTGAGGGAGAATTAAAGTCTGTAGAGAATGAATATAACATAAAGATTTTCTTCTCACCTATATTGAAGACGGTGGATGAGGCTCGTAAGATAACTCCACTTTATCTAGACATGGTCGAAGACGGAATAATACTATTTGATAGAGATGATTTTATGAAGAAGACTATTGATAGGGTTAGGGCTAGGCTGAGAGAGCTTGGAGCAAGAAGGATCTGGAGGGGGAGGAGGTGGTACTGGGTGCTGAAGCCAGAAGTTAAGGTGGGTGAGGTCTTGGAGATTGAATAACCTAGAGATGGCTGAGAATTATATCAAGCAAGCTAAGACGAGGATCAAGTATGCTGAACTAGCTCTCAGAGAAGAAGAATACCCATACGTCATGAGGCAGTCACAAGAATCTGTAGAGCTAGCATTGAAAGCTGCCTTAAGACTCGTAGGAATAGAACCTCCGAAATGGCATGATGTTGGACCAATCCTAAAAGAATACTCTGATAGATTCCCTGAATGGTTTAAACGAGAGATAGATGAGGTGGCAGGCATCTCCCGCGAGCTCCGTAGAGAACGTGAACCATCAATGTATGGGGACGAAGAAACATCTACCCCGCCATACAAACTATATAGTAGAAGAGATGCTGAGAAAGCATTATTAAATGCGAGGAAAGTCCTAGAACTATGCGAGAAGCTCCTCATAGAATGGGTCAATCAAAGAAGACAATAAGATATGTTGCCGTTCATGTCTAACTCTACAACTCGCACATCCTAAGCATGGAAACCAACCAATCCTTCACCGTCTTCAAAGACAACACATTTTCCAAAACACAAAACCAGTAAGATAAACCATACTCAACAAGCTGAGAAACAAACAGGTCAAACTTATATTATACGAAAACATTCTTCCATACATGCCTAGAGAATTCACTTACAGAGGATACACGCTAGAACAATTACAGCAGATGAGTATGGACCAAGTAATCAAGCTACTTCCAAGCAGAGCCAGGAGAAGCCTAGAAAGAGGACTAACCCATGCACAACTAAGACTACTAGAAAAAATCAAAGAATACAAAACACTTATCAAATCAGGTGATAAACCAAAGAAACCACTAAAAACACATGCAAGAGACATGGTAATAATCCCAGAAATGGTTGGACTCACAATACACGTATACAATGGCAAAGAATTCGTACCAGTAGAAATAAGACCAGAAATGATAGGGCACAGACTAGGAGAATTCGCACCAACAAACAAACAAGTAAAACACGGAAGAGCGGGAGTCGGTGCTACTCGTTCCAGCATGTATGTTCCATTGAAATGACCCCTCCTAACGTTAGCCACGATATATACTGCTTATTAATTTTCCTTATAATGATTAAGGCATCTAGCAGCAGGTATATTACAAAGGTGAGGTGACTTGCAGTTTTTGAAAGATTCAAAACGTGTTTAATGAAGTATCTGCTCAATGAACGTTTTTAAATCTAGAAGTAACATGGTATTATCTTGAGAGCATCCCATCAATACTTCACTATATTATTTAGCGGAATGGATTTATCTTAGAGTATTCGTCTAGTCTCTGTGAGAGATATGCCTCGCAAGAAGGATTCAGGATGTAAGCCAAAGAAGAAGACTGAGGAGGTTCAGGAGAAGCCAGCTGGAGAGGTAGCGGTAGAACAGCCTACTTGATGAATCTATACTCTATTAAAGCTGTGCCCTAACTTTAGGTTATGAATTACCAAGTAGAAGTGTTAGGAGGTCCTACGTCTAGCCTCTCAGTAATATAGAGTCCTTTCCATGCTTAATTTATTTTTTCTGGATTGATTTTCAAGGGGGTTTCGGCCACTATCAGTTGAGTAATAGTTTTACTCTAATCTGTGTTTCAACCTGTATAGAGAGTTTTTATGGTCTTGTCAATAGTGGAGCTGCGGAAAAATATCATTCATGGCTTCCGATACTTAGATAAAGATGGTATAATAGCTAAATATTTCATCTCTCACAGTATTCTTCTGCTTCCTACCAGAAAATTATTATAGTCAGATGATGTATAGTTTTACCGGAGTTGTGGCTAGACATCATTGGTGTAAGTGTTAATGGCGTCCATATAGGCTCTGCATTTCCTGAAGGCTTCTTCCATAAGTATGGGAATAGTGATGGGCAGGATATTATTGGTCTGGTAGCTGAATCGTATTTTGTTAGGAAGCTATGGAGTCTAGGCTATGAGGTTAGGTTTGTCTTCAGTCATAATATTGAGGTTAGATGGATTACGAAGGGCGACTTCTCCCATGAATGTGTAGGTGATTATGGTGAAGTGCTAGAGAAGATGCCAGGGGAGCTGAAGACCATAATTGAGGAGATATGTAGAGAGGGTCTCAATATATCTATAGAGGATGATGGGGAAGTTCCAGTATACTTTAAGGATAAGTTATTATTTAAAGGAGATGTCAAGAAGCTAATCTACAAAATAATCTCAAAGTATCGTGATGGATATATAACTCGGGGCATAATCTTTGACCGGGAGTTTGAACCATTCCTAGCGGCTTTAGGAATGGAGCTCATATATATGTTAGATTACAGACTCAAGACATCCCTACACACTCTACCCACCAGTAAGCTGGAAGAGGTTCTCAACGATGTTGAGAAGATTCTTTCAGAGAAGGGTATAAGGCTTGATGAAGATATCTGGACAGGCTTAAAGATAGCTAATGATGAAGAGCTAGCAGGAGAACTTAGAAAAATCAGCGTTTCTGATAAGACGTAATAATAATCTAGGAATATCTTCATCTCATACAGTTTAAGCTAATTAAGAAAATTGATAGTCTAGGTTTTTCTAAGCTTTCTGATACGAGATACTATGCTTCGATTATCTCTCTTCCCAAGATAAACTTTATACCATACTTCTCAGTCTCTTCCCGGAGTTTATTTGCGACTGCTGGGACTGCATTAGCTACTGACAATACTTTGAGTAAGGGTTCTCTTCCATACAGTGTTCTTGTAGCCTCAACTCTTCTCAATAGCTTCTCTACCTCAGAAAGGGCTTCATCTTCATCTTTTACTGTTATAGTGACTTCACCCACGATTAGTGGCTCTTCACAGAATATATTTATCTCTAATGGTTCTCCTTGGTAAAATAGATATTTCTTACCTACTATAGCTTCAGGGTACCCCATCTTTTCTAGGAGCAATTTAATGTATGCTGCAGCTTGCATCTCAAATGTTACACCGAGAGCAGATTTGAGCTCAATGAAGGCTCTAGATACATAATCTCTAAAGTTCTCAAAGTTTATGGTAAGCCGGTTATAATCTAGTCTAAGCTGTCTAACCTCCTCCCACAATCTATTTTGTCCCTCTCTAAGATTTTTAACTTCTTCCCATAGCCTGTTCTGTCCTTCTCTTAAGCTTCTAACCTCCTCCCA
>JAKCEX010000044.1 GCA_023539395.1 Candidatus Geocrenenecus arthurdayi
GGAAGATTGTAATCTTAGATGTTTCCGACAAATATAAATAATTATTTAAGGGGGTGTATGGATATGAGAGAGAAGATTATAAAGTTTATCAAGGATGTCTTGGAGAGTAGGGGTACCACTCAAGAGATAAGGACTGTTGAGTTTGATTTAGATGAGATTCTAGAGTATTTAAAAGAGAGTGGTGTAAGCAACTGGGGGATTTCTGGCTCTTCATGGAAGACCTTAGAAGAGATGGAAGAATACTATGGATTAGAAGAGAAGGGATACCGTTAGAAGGTTTCATCAGCGTTTAAGTAATACGTATCTCATTAGACTCTTCTAAGGTCTTCCAAGTTTATCCTAGCTATCCTTCTTCTTTCAGGATCATACAAGTATATAGTATTTTCATCTTCGTCTCCAGTCATCCTATGGCTTCCATCGCAGAAAGGGTAAGCGAGGCTTAACCCGCACATACATATAGTGATTCTTTCACCGGACTCGGTCGTATGTATGAAGGGTCTCTTAGCTGTATGAATAATTACGCGAGGCATATTACATCATCATAGATAGACGGTATCTTAATTAAATAATCTTCACCATCTACTCAATCCTACATCTAGAAGAAAAATTGTTTAAGTCAGTAGCCTAATATATTCTATTCCAGCTGCTTCGAAAGACCCAAACAATATGCTATAAAACTTATTGCTATTTCTCCTATCTATTACTTCTTCAAGTTTTCCATAGACTTGAAGCCTGTCTCCTTCGTGGAATAATGCAGTATAGGTGAGGTCGTAGCAAGTTAGTTTTTCTACGGGATACCTATTTCCACTTATCTCTGCATATCCTTCTACTAAGTAGATTGATGGAGTAAAACATGAATTAGATGAATCTACTACTTCAAGCTCTGCTTTAGCTATCCCAACCTTTCTATAGATGTAATCTCCGTACACCTCATTTATCTCATCTATCTTCCTTACGCCATATAATGAGAAATCTACTCCATGGTATGTTCTCTTATGCTTAACCCTCCTAGCAAGCTTCTCCGCATCACTCCAACTAATAGGATAGACTGTACTGAATCTTCTTAGACTGTGATGGTAGCGGGGTGAAGTCTTCTCCTCTAGTATATCAATGATTTTCCAGTAGTTTTCTCTACCATAAACCACCAAGTCTATATCTGATTTTTCATGATGTATTCCAAGTAGGATTGAGCCTGTTACACCTAGATACTCTAAGCTAACACCTGAGCTATCTGAGATTTCATAGATAAAGTCTACAAGGAACTGCTCAAGAACATCTCTAGCATCTTTCCCGATTATATTCTTTAAACCTTCTACGCAGCTATAATGCTTCAATACTTTCATAGATGGTAGGAAAAACATTTCTGCATCCAACACGCCGTCATGCCTAATGTATTCTGGTCTAGAAGTCTTAAGATAACCGAGAAGCTTCTTCAACTCACTCATACTATACTTCTCAATAGTTCTACGGAAGGATTGCACTCCTCTTCTCCATGGACCAGGACCAGGAGTATACTTAGGGTAAGCGAAGAACCCCTCAGGGGGATGAACATCCCCAACTACGCAGAACATCCAGCCATCAGAATCCTCTAGAAAATCGTGATCCCTAACAACACTCATCTAAACTTACCAGCCTAGAACTAGCCAGCATACAGATATTGACGAACTGAGAATTAAAGCCTTAGGAGGAGGGGCTGGCTTAGTAGCCCTAGCCACCCCTAAACAAACATATTCTCATAGAGATAATTCTAATTCAATATCTAATGGATGGAAACTCTTACCCTATGATCTTCCAACCTTAACTATTATCGAAAGGTCTTTAACTAGGTAGGGAGACTAATCTATGGATGATGTGAGCGGGTAAATCGGATCTTTCGAGATGAAGAATGATACCCGAACTGATAACATGATTGTGTATTTTAGCTGATCATATTAAGAGATTAACTTGCTGTGTATTATTGCTAGTATTTCATTACGGGTTTGAGCTTATCTCTTTCATTATTTCCAATGAATATTCTATAGATTTTTTTATCTCGGTATTCTACTTCTTCTAGTCTTCCTTCTACTTCTACTGTGTCTCCAGTGGATGCTATTTCTGCGAACCTACTCCTCATAGACATTACCTGTGAAACATATCTAGCTCTATCATCTCCTTCTACTAGGTTTAGTACTTTAACGTTGTATAGGTTTGGGGTTGTATTACTGAATCTTGAATCAACTACTCTACATATTATCTCTGCTCTACCAATTTCTCTAACTATCTGAGATAGGTTCTCCCAGTATTCATCTAGGAGTGGAACAATCTTGGATGTGTATAATCTATTCTTGAATACACCTGTTAGTAGCTTCCTAGATTCAAGCTTCAACCATTCTTCAGGGGAAGTCTCCGAGTCTATTCTAGTCTCAATAAGCCAATCAAGCGTATTCACAGGTTTTGTAATATTCATAGCTCTCAGTTCTCTGAGAGCCTCAATGAATCTTCTACCTGAATCTAGCCCATAAACTACTAAGTCTATATCTGAGCTTGGGTCATCAAGCCCTAGGAGGATTGAGCCTGAGACTCCAACCTTTATATTTACTGAATTCTCTATCATCTCTTTTAATATTAAAGCATCTCTACCAGCATCTGTGTCTGCTTGGTTAAATTCAAGAGGATTGTATATTTCTTGAACATCATCCAGTGGGATAGTGGGTGTTCGTTGACCAGTAAAATCTAGTTTCTCAATATATTGAGGTTTATTCTTCTCCAAGTATCTGAAGGCTTCTCTTAGACTCCTAATCCTGTGGTATCTACTATCTAGCATCTCCACATAGATGGGGATAGCTATAATCTTTCCAGGAGGATGTAGGACACCTTTTACAGCATATATATCTCCATCAACTTCTACATAATAGCCTTCCAGAATCTTCAACCTACCACTCACTATTAGTGCTACATCAGATATCTATATTTCTTTGAACTATTTTATAATGTTGAAGAGGGTTAGAACGCTCTCTCTAAAAGGTTTTACGGTTAGGCTGGTGATGGATTCTAAGGTTTATCCTCCATCATTTACTACTCGATTGATTGCTGAGAATCTCCCAGATCTTAATGGTCTAGATGTGCTGGACCTTGGAACAGGCTCGGGGATACTTGCGATCGTAGCATCAAAACTTGGAGCACGTAAAATCATCGCTACAGATATTTCTAGGAGAGCTCTAGCTAACGCTTCCATAAATCTTAAGATAAACGATATAGAGAATGTTGAGCTAAGGTATGGAAGCTTATATCAACCTGTAGAAGGTGAAACCTTCAATGTAATAATCTCTAATCCACCCATGACTCCATCCATCCAGCCCTTCCCAAGATATACTTGGGGTGGAGTAGATGGGAGAATCATGCTCGACAAGATAATATTGGATGCTCCTAAACACTTAAGAGAGAAGGGTAGATTGATCATCCCAACTATCTCACTGATTGGGATAGGTAAGACTTGGATGCTGCTTAACCAGATGGGGTTTAAGGTTAATGTGTTAGGTTATGGTTGGAGACCTTTCGGGAAGAGGCTAATAAAGATAAAAGATTATATTGATAAGCTTGAGCATGCTGATTACTTCTATGATAGTCTTTGGAGACCTTGCTGGAGGGTAATCCTCTATGAAGCTATCCTTTCATGACTTCTTCTACTGCCTGCTTCAGCCTTCCAATACCCTTCCTAATATTATCTATGGAGTTAGCGAAGCTTATCCTAATATATCCTTCACCGTAGCTTCCCATAGCTGTACCATGTAGAAAAGCTACACCATACTTCTCAATCAAGTCTAATACAAATTCTTCGGAGCTCCTACCAACCCTACTTAATATACGGGAGATATCTACAAACGCGTAGAATGCTCCAGTAGGCTTAACAAATCTCAAGCCATCTATCTTAGACAGCTCTTCAACAACTACATTCCTCCTCTTCTCATACTCTCTAACCATCTCATACACAGGCTCCTGGGGTCCCCGGAGAGCAGCTATAGCGGCTCGTTGAGCAAAAGATACAGGGCATGAAGTCATAATATTCAAGACTTTAACGAGGTATGGGTGAATATGTTTTGAAACAGTAACGTATCCAAGCCTCCAACCCGTCATAGCATATCTCTTAGAGAACCCGTCTACAAGCACTACTCTATCAATGTCTGAAGCATAATTTAGTGGAGAATAATGCTGTAAGCCATCGAAGAGGATCGGGCGGTATATCTCATCTGAGACAATATAGAGCTTATGGTCTTCAGCAAGCTCAACTATACCTCTAACATCTTGGCTTGAAAGAATAGACCCACATGGATTATTAGGCGAGTTCAATACAATCATCTTGGTCTTAGGTGTTATCATCTCTGATAGGACCTCGGCTTTCATAGAGAATCCATTATCTACCGTCAGCCTGTAGGGTACCACTCTCGCACCAGCATACTTTGCAGCAGAACTATATGCTGGGTAACCAGGATTAGGATATATTACTTCATCCCCCTCTTCTAGAAGAGTTAACATTACTGCGAAGACAGCTTGCTTAGCTCCAACAGTAACAGCTATATTACTTCTCCAATCAAAATCTACACTATAAACTTCTCTAAGATATTCAGAGATCGCTTCTCTAAGCTCTTGTATCCCAGGTGTTGGAGTATAATGGGTTTCATTTCTCTTTAATGCTTCGATTGCAGCCTCCTTAATATGTTGAGGAGTATCAAAATCAGGTTCACCAATCTCTAAGTGAACCACATCTATACCCTTCCTCTCAGCAAGCTTAGCCTTTTCGAGAACGATGAAAGCCGCCTCAGCCTGTAGGTCGACTATACGACTTGGGATAGAGAAACTTTCTACAACCATTCTTCCCACAATATAGATAAGCTAACTCTAGAGTAAAAATATTAACTATGTATGCTGAGATACTTTTACCTATCTATGATAATTGAAGTCGCGGAGAATATTAATGGTAGTAGTATGGGAGAGTGTGGGCTTGACAGTCAAGGTAACGTTTTTAGCATGAAGTTAAAAGCATTATTACGGAGAGAGGTATTGAGTAAGGCGGAGAAAAAACTTTGGCGTAGACTCTACAAGTATGATAGAGAGCAGAGATACTTGAGGAAGAGGTCTGAGCTGGATGAAGCTCTTGAAGAAGTCTTCGACCAAACCACGTTAATGACAATCTACAGTCTAATGAAGAAAGGATTAATTAAGGAATTTTATGGAGTTGTTAGCGCAGGTAAGGAATCTAGAATATATCTTGCAAAAGATTCAAGCTTAAACTATCTAGCTGTAAAGATATATCTAGTGGCTAGTGCAGAATTTAGAAAGAATAGAGTAATGTATGTTTCAGGTGACCCAAGATTTAAGCGTATACCAAATGATTTTAGGAAATTCATATATCTATGGGCTAGAAGGGAGTACAGCAATCTTGAAGCAGCCTACAATGCAGGTGTACCTGTACCTAAGCCATTATTTGTTGAAAATAATGTTTTAGGAATGAGCTTCATAGGAGAAGATGAGAAGAGATATCCTACACTAGCAGAAGTTAAAGTTGAGAGAAATGTCCTCATAGATGTCTATCCACAAGTAATTGATGCTGTAGAGAAACTATACCATGGAGCGAGACTAGTTCATGGAGACCTTAGCGAATACAATATCTTCCTACTACCAGAAAACCATATAGCCTTCATAGACCTATCACAAGCAGTACATGTAGAGCAGCCTCAAGCTGACCAACTTCTATTAAGAGATTTAAAGAATATTGCTAGATACTTTAAGAAGAATGGTTTACAGGTTGAAGATTATAGAGAACTATTTAAGAAGATAACTGGTCGTATCCCCGTATACGATGTAAGTGAAGAATAGGTGGTGTGACAGAGAGTGGAGACAAACTACTTCATAGTAAATATACCCTTGGAGAGGGTGGGAGTCTTGATTGGTCAAGGAGGAGTAGTAAAGAAGACTATTGAGGAGAGGCTTAATGTTAAGCTTGATATAGATAGCTCATCTGGAAGTGTTAAGATAGAGTTGGCTAAACCATTAAGTGAGGCTGGGGACCCTATAGCTCTGTTTAAAGCTAGGGATATCGTTGAAGCAATAGGTCGAGGGTTCTCTCCTGAGAGAGCTTTTAGATTATTCTCTGAGAATGCTATCTTGAGTATAGTAAAGATTGACGACTACATAAAACCTACTAGAAACAATCTAGTAAGAGTTAAAGCACGGTTAATAGGTCAAGAAGGAAAAACTAGGAAGATAATAGAAGAAACCACGAATACTTATCTATCAATATATGGAGATACAGTAGCGATAATAGGTGAAAATGAAGAAGATGTGAGAGCTGCTGAAGAAGCTGTAATCTCTATTATAAATGGTGCACCACATCCTTCAGTCTACAAGTTCCTAAATAACTACTCAAGAATGAGGAAGATGAGGATTATTAGAAGATAGCTTACACGGTTGAGTAGGCTATTCTGAAACTTTTGCTTTAAGGAAGTCTGGTAGAACACCCTGCTCAGCTAGTTTTAATGCTTGACCCTTAGTAAACCTCCACCATATATCTCCACGTTTATCACTCTGGAAATCCCATGGGCTAACTAATACCAAGTCTCCTTCCTTAATCCAGATCCTACGTTTAAGCTGACCTCTAATCCTACATAGCCTAGTCTTACCATCACTACACTCAACTAGAACCCTATCGTACCCATACATCTTAACTACTACACCATAGACATCTCCTGGTCCAGGCTCCATCATCTGCTCAAGCTCATCAGGCTCAGAGACGATTTTTCGTTTCCCCATCCTAATAATATTTCTTCATGCTTGTTATTAAGCTTCTCTATAAACTGTAATCAGCATATACTTGTTTTAACAAATTGATTAGAGATTGTAATTTGAAGTCAATCCTTAAAAGCTCATTTCTTCAAAATAGATTTGATGTCTAGTGGTGAGTTTCTAGTTTATATTGATGGGGAGTTTGTTCCAAAATCTCAAGCAAAGATCTCAGTCTTTGATCATGGTCTACTTTACGGTGATGGTGTCTTTGAGGGTATTAGGAGCTACAATGGTGTAGTCTTTAGACTCTTAGAGCATATAGATAGATTGTATGATTCAGCCAAAACCATCATGCTTGAGATACCTATAAAGAAAGAAGAAATGATAAACATAGTCTTAGAGACTCTTAGGAGAAACAATCTAAGAGACGCATATATTAGGCTAGTAGTTACGAGAGGTGTAGGAGACCTCGGATTAGACCCTAGAAAATGTAGTAAACCATCTATAATAGTTATTGCTCAGCCTATGGAGCCCCTACTTGGAAGAGAAGTAAAGGAAAGAGGTGTAAGACTCATAATCTCATCAATTAGAAGAGATAGAGTTGATGCTACAACCCATCAAGCAAAAACGTTAAACTATCTTAACAGTATACTTGCAAAGATAGAAGCTATAAACGCTGGAGTAGATGACTCGATACTACTTGATGAGAGGGGATTCGTATCAGAAGCAAGTGCAGCCAACCTGTTTATAGTAAAGAACAGCATAATATCGACACCACCCCAAACAGCTGGAATACTACCTGGAATAACTAGAGCAACTGTAATAGAAATTGCTAGAAAAATAGGATACATAGTAGAAGAAAGAGATATAACACCACATGAATTGCTCACGGCAGATGAAGTATTTCTAACAGGTACAGCTGCAGAGATTGTTCCAGTAGTAGAGATAAGTAGGAGGAAGATAGGAGACGGTAAACCTGGACCAGTAACAAGAAGATTAATAGAAGAATTTGAAAAAGTTAAAGGGGACCCAGCATACGGTGTAAGAATCTAGAATATGGTCTTGAAGATAAAGAGTGAAGACTTAAAGAAGATAATTAACCATTGTTTAGAAGCTTCTCCAGAAGAATGCTGTGGGCTTCTCATAGGGAAGAAGATACAAGATGAAGTAATAATTGAGAGAGTTAAAATTACCAAGAATATCTATCCATACGATAAGAGAGTTGGATACGTAGTTGACCCTCTAGAGTATCTTGAAGCTGAAAAAGAGGCTGAAAAAGAAGGACTAGAAGTAGTTGGAGTCTACCACTCCCACATAGGATTACAACCTTCACCATCTATGAGAGACCTAGAACAGGCCATACCCGGATACATCTATCTAATAATATCAGTACCGTATACTCCAACCTTCAGAGCATGGATAATAGAAGAAGAGAAGAAAACCTTCAAAGAAGAAAAAATAGAAATAATCTAGCTGGATCCAGGACTAGATTTTATCTACTCCTATCTCTAGAGTGCTTAATGATCTAGGCTCAGCTCCCCCAGGGCTGATTCATCCAAAGTCAATCGCCCTTCGAGTCCATCATCATCGCCATATACTGAGCTTCTCAGAAGACTATATATTCTTTAATGGATAAGTGTTCCCGCTCCCCTTCTTAGACTAAAATACATAACTTGATGGTATTGCTTAATAGTCTGCATCTTTACTTTGAATGTATGTACTATGGGGAAGCTGGAAGATTGATCGTTGGTGTTACTGGTGCAAGTGGGGTTGTTTATGCTAAGCGACTCCTAGAGGTTTTAAAAGAGAAGAATATTGAATCTCACGTAATTGTTAGCAGGGCTGCTGAGATAATAATTAAGCATGAGCTGGATATGGAGAGAGCTGATTTCGAGAAGCTTGGAAGATACTGTTACAGAGAAGATGAAGTTGATGCACCATTAGCTAGCGGCTCCTTCAAGACGGATGGAATGATAATTATCCCATGTAGTTTAAAGACATTAGCAGGTATAGCTTCTGGATACACAGACAACCTAATCCTTAGAGCTGCAGATGTAACATTAAAAGAAAAGAGGAAACTTGTACTAGTCCCCAGGGAGACACCTCTAAACGCTATACATCTACGTAATATGCTTGAACTAGCTAGAATAGGAGTAGTAATCCTCCCAGCTATGCCTGCATTCTACCATAAACCAAAAAGCATAAATGAACTAGTAGACTTCATAGTAGGTAAGATACTGGACATATTTGGGATAGAACATGACTTATTTAGAAGATGGGGAGCACAACTATATGAGTAAACAGCCTGCATCCAGCCATCCACGTACTCATGATCAACAATAACCTAGTTTGTAGATTAATAGAAATATATTTTAGTCTTTAAGTATAGTAAGGTTTAGCATGAAGTATAGGAGGATTAATGGTAAGATTATTGTTAGGCTTGACCCTGGAGAAGAGATAGTAAAATGTTTAGAAGAATTAAGAGATAGAGAGAAGATAAATGGATTCTTCTTCGGGATAGGTACAGTAAACTATCTAAGATTAGGATTTTACGATTTTGAGAAGAGAAGCTACATTGAGAAGATAATAAGTGAAGACCTTGAAGTTACATCTCTAATAGGAAACATAGGGAAGGATAGAATACATTCTCATATAACAGTTACAGATAGAGAATACCGCGCATACGGTGGCCACATGATAGAAGCAAGAGTCTCGGGAACACTTGAGATAATAATTTCAGAAATTGGCATAGATCTAACTACTAAGACTTCTGAAATAACAGGTGGAAAAATAATCGACATCTGACAGAGGAAGATGATGGAGGCAGCTCTGCGTAATACATGGAGAATAGATTGTCTTACAGCTTCTTTAATGAGCTGCGACATCACGTTATGCTTTCTTGTAGGTTTCAATCATGGTTTTCCCCGAAGGTGTTACCTTGTATTTATAGGGTTTACCTTCTCTTACTACTAGCCCCGCTTCAACCATCTTCTTCAGCAATCGAGCCGTATGCTCCCTACTCAATCCTAAACTTACACTAACCTCTCTCGCACTCATTGAGCCCCTAGATAATACTTCTAGGACCTTGATTATACTCTCATTCAGCTTCCCCTCATCTATTACAGTTACAGCCTCTTGTGATATACGTGATTTAACGAATGATTCTTCGACCATCTTTCTAAATCTCAGAAGAAGATAAGTGTATATTGTTGTCTGAACAATAAACAGTATAGAGAATATAAAAACTAGGAAGGTTAAAGAGTCCATAGCTGCCAACCCTCCTGTGATATCATGTTAAGTCATAGAATGCAACAATTCTAAACCTTCCTCGACTTCTCCTTTCCCCAGCTTCTCAGCTACTTCCATAAGCTTAGCCAGCTCTTCATCACTCAAGATCCCCAAGTACCTTAAAAGCATGATTGTATAAATACTACGACGTATATTATTTAATGCTTGAGTTTTTGTCCTTGCATAAGCACCCTTAGAAACCCCCCTTATAGATGCTTTAGTAACTGTATCAAGCCTCCCACCATTAAACTGGGAAGCATACTCTATCAATACCGTTTCAACCTGAGCTTCAGTAAGAGAAGAACCCCTAACCAAAAACATTAAAACTCTATCTCCATCAATATTAAGCCCTGAATCCCTTAGAAAATCTAAAACCTTCTTCCTCACTTCCCCTCCCCTCCACGTTATACAAAAACGTAGACCAGCCACTATTT
>JAKCEX010000045.1 GCA_023539395.1 Candidatus Geocrenenecus arthurdayi
TGTAAGGCCGAGAGGCACAACACCGCTTATAGGTGTTGTAGCTTTAGAGCAGATGGGCTACAGGGTAGACCCAGTAACAGGGAAGCTGATTAGAGGATTACCGCTAATGCTCTAAGAAATAGCATTTATTATCGTAGAATGCTTACCTCTAGCTAATTCTGCCGATAATCAGTATTTTTACTTGACTTTCTCGTATAGAGGCTTCTGTTGTAATCTCATCAGCCTCTTCTTCATTTTCTTCAGCATTAGTGGGATTATAGTTATCGTAAATGACTGTTACTCCAATTATCAGTAAGATCAGGTCAAGTGTATCCAGCCAATACTCCCCGCCTTTTCATATATTCTGGTCTAGTTAATTTTCAGGGAACCCTTTAAACCTCCAGACATACACGATGAAATACCCAGTCTAGAGAACATTAAACTCCTACTTAGATTTTAGGAGAAGATCAGCTGATGCTGTTTTTATAATTGTTGAAGCTCCTACTTAGAAAAGATATATTAAATTAGATACGGTATTATATCATGTGGAGAATATGTCTAAGGTGAAGTTTACTGGTGTAATCTGTCCAATGATTACTCCATTTAGATTTGATGGATCTGTATATAGAGAGGGGATCAAGAATCTAATCGGCTTCTTATCAGAGAAGAATGTTAAAGGATTATTTATCTGTGGTACTTTTGGTTTAGGTCCAGCATTAACTATCGAGGAGAGGAAGAAGGTTGTAGAATATGTGATGGATTCTATGAATAAATCTCTGGATGTAATTGCTCATGTTGGTTCAACTAGTTTAGAGTATTCACTTGAATTAGCAAAACATGCTGAAGATAGTGGAGTTGATGCTGTAGCCTCTACCCCACCATTCTATTATCGTTATGATGAAGAATCTATCTTAACATTCTTCCAACAACTTATCTCTCAAGTCAGCATACCAATCTTCATCTATAATATTCCATCTAGAGTGGGATACGATATTTCCGTTTCTCTATTAGAGAAGCTTGTAGAGATAGGTATTCTAGGTATGAAAGATAGTGGGAATGATATTCTTAAATCATATGAATACATATACACTGCAAAAGGGAAAAATAGAGATTTCAAGTTTCTTATAGGTACGGAGGCTTTAATGCTTCCAGCGATTATAGCTGGAGCAGATGGATGTGTTTCAGGCCTCTCAAATATTTACCCTGAAGCCGTTGTAAAACTCTACAATTGCTTAAAAGATGGTAAGGTATCTGAAATCCTAGACTTCTATTTCAAGATAGTTAGAGCTAGGAAAGTTATGGAATCTACTCAATCTATACAGTTATGCTATGAGATTCTTAAGCTTAGAGGAATTGATGTTGGTTATCCTAAGCCTCTCTTTAAGAAGGTATCAGCCCAAGCAGCTGAAGAAGCCAAGAAGAAGATTGAAGACATAGGTTTACTAGAAGATACATAGTTACTCTACTATCTTTCACCTTCTAATATTTTTCTAAGCTTATGTAATTCTTCCTTTAACTCTTGAGCAGTCTTTGTAAAATCTCCTAACTTGATTTCTCCATCTTCTTCAATAATTATCTCCAACATAGGCTCCTTAATAGTATCTTCTTCCATAGTATCATCTTTTAGAATCTTACCCAAGCCTTCTTCCTGGATCTCTTCTTTAGCTTCTTCGTCTGAAGACTCTCTAGGGAGAGAATCTATTAGCTTATCTTCTTTAGCTTCTTTTCCACTTCTTCTATATGATTCTTTACTTCCACTTTTCTCTGACTCTAACTTTATATCTTCTACGCTCTGTTCATGTAAGATACTGGGTTCTCTTAAATGGTGTGAAGGTGGGGTTCTCATTATTTTCTCTTCTCTCGATAGGAGTAATGATATGATGTATGCTGCAACTATTATTGATACTATTATTATCCATAGTATTGGGTGGAAAGATTCTTGAGGCATTAGAATCCACCTACTATCTCTTCTATTTCTTCTTCAAACTTTATGAAGAGATGGAATAATGTCTCTGAGCCTAGTGAGACTAAATAGTATACTGCTCCACTTAGAGTTAATAGTAATCCGTGAGAGTATGTTAATGTAAATTTTGAATCTCCTTCAACGATGTAGAGTGCTATTGAGCTTGATGATGCTACTACTAGTATTATTATATAGAAGTATGTGGAGACTTGGGAGGGGCTGACCGCTGCTATTACTGGGAACCAGTCTTGTATCAGTAGATTGAATCTGTAAAGTATCTTTGTTAAGGTGGCTATTAAAGCAGCTACCGTTACTAGTGTAGCTTGTAGAGGTATAGCTAAACCCCTTAAAGTTCCTGCAGTCTGCCTCCTCTTTTTTCTATCAATTAAATGTCTAGTTATATAATCATAAATAGATTTAGTGTAGACTTCTGACCTTGCTCCGTAAAATATGCTGTCAGCTACTATTCTAATAGTTTTTAATACTAGACTGCTGAGGCTCTCTAACCCTAATACGTTTAAAGATTTATTCTGCTCGAATCCAGCTTCAAGTCTTCTACGTAAACGTTTAATTAGCTTATTCAACTCTCCATAATCGTTTATCTCAAGAATCTTTGATGATTCTTTTAGAGAATTAGTAACTAGGATTGCGTCTCCCAGGGATTTAACAAAAGATGGGTAATTTTCATCTATCTTCTCTACCTGTTTTACCCATTTTCTCCCAATTCTCCCTATTAAGAGAAGCGGTATACCTGCCGTAATGAGAGGTAGAGGTATTGGGGTTAAGTTACTAGTTACAGTCTGTTCTCCATTTATGTTCTTATTTAATGAAATGAATAAGAATATTAGGATAGCGGTACATGGAATGAATATTAGTGAATTTATCTTCTCTATTAATTTGAGAGAAGCTGGTCTAATTTCTTCACTATGTAGTATTGGGTCGGGTGGTAAAGTTTTTGCCATTAAGAAAATCACTGAAGCTAATGAGATAGTTATCATTAATATTGAATAAATTAACATTTTCTCGGTTTCTATACCATATATAGTTGAGACTAATAATATGGAGACGCTGAGGAAAGCTGCAGAAGTTAGTAGAGCAGAATACGCCTCAATATATCTTTTAATTCTTTCTATTGCTCTATCAAATTCTGCTTCAATTGCTTCTAGAAGCTTCTCATATTCTATCTTCATGAAATTCTCCAAATCAATACCCGTGTTTAGGGAATATGAAAGCCTCTGGAAGAATTTCTTAAAATTATCTTCTCTAATTGTTGAAGAGACTAGATTGATTGCCTTATAGATTGTATAATTCCATCTATCTACTAGTATAGATATCCTCTTGAAGATTGTCGTTAAGTCTCCAAGTGCGTATTTTGAGTTCCCCGCTATATTTATGACATCTCTGGGGTATGATGTAACGGTTGATAAAGAGTATAAATGGATTATCATTATAGAGTAGAAGCTTCTAAGCTTTCCCGATTGTTTAATCCTCTCTATAAATTCTATTATCTTTTTAGATAGTGGTTTAATCAAGCTTCTTCACTCTCCCATATTTTTTCTCCTAAGCTGATCTGTTTTAATGCTTCTTCAACGCTTGTATTGTAAGTATATTTGATAACTCTCCACACGTGGAAATAATCTGTTACATTTAATCTAGCGAGAGTAGAGAGAAGTTCAGCTCTCATCTCTAAGTCTACGTAAATCTTCCTCAAATCTCTCCTACTAATACCCTTCATTACGGCTATCCTATTCTCTAGTAGATGACTGCTTCCTTCACCTCGAAATTCATGAGAATCTAGATTGGGCTGCCAGCTAAACAATTCGATATAATCGAATCTATTATCTCCTGGATCATATCCAACTATCTCATTAATTGATAAGACTCTTCTTTCTATCTTCCCAGTGCTAGGTATTCTTACAGAACTCTGGATAACTACTGCATTAAGTATGTCTATATATGTTTTAGGTATCTCTATCGGAGAGCCTGTAAGTCTCTGGATTAGCTTCTCAACACTCCCAGCATGGAATGTTGCAAGCACAGGTGCACCAGTCTGCATCGCTTGAAAAGCTACACTCGCTTCCTTACCTCTAATTTCTCCAACTATTATATAGTTCGGTCTCTGTCGGAGAGCTGCTTTAAGCAGGTCGAATAATTCTATACTGGAGCCACCTGCTTCAGACTGTCTTGTTACTTCTCTCACCCAGTTATCATGGGGTACTATTATCTCGGGTGTATCTTCTATACTTATTATCTTATAGTGAGGGTTAATGAATACGCATACTGCACGTAGGAGTGTTGTTTTACCGCTGGCAGCCTCGCCGCAAAACCATATACTCATATTATTTTCGAGAAGAATCCATAGATATGCTGCACCTAGAGCGCTTATCCCACCATACTTGATTATCTGAACAATACTTAGAGGCTTATCACTAAATTTTCTAATAGTGAAGTTAGTACCTCTCATGCTTAAGTCTTTTCCAAAGACTATGTTTATTCGAGAGCCATCTGGAAGAGATGCATCTACAATAGGATTCCTAAATGTTGCAGGTCTCCCAGTTCTCTCTGAAAGTCTTCTAGCAAAATTATCTAGTTCATATTCATTCTTGAATAGTATATTCGATTCGCAGCTTCCAAATATTTTATGTTCAACGAATATTGGGCCTACTCCATCACAGCTAATATCCTCAATGTATTCATCTCTAATGAATGGTTCAAGTATGCCTAGATATACCTTATCCATAATTAGCTGATATTCCAGAGATCTGTATGTTTCATTGTTGACATATATTTTCTTAGAGTCACTCTTCTTATCTATCTTAAATTCTCCCGTTTTCAGACCCCAATCTATTTTAATTATTCTCTTAAGTATATTTCGTAAAGCTTCTTCATGCTCCTCAGGAGTGTTAAACTCAATGTTCTCATCTATCTGGGATATGAGTATCTCTTCAACGAGGTCTATTATCTTGTATATTCTTTCATCAACTGCTGGTTGGATAACGATGTATAATGGTCTTTCACCAGGCTTCTTTGATTTTATATGGATGAATATTGGGTCTCCTACAGGATAGATTATATTTACTTCTCTAGCATATCTCATCTCTCTGCTAAGCTGCTCCACGTAATCTGGGAGTTTTTGACCTCTTTTAGCAAGATTATCTAGATATCTTGCTAAATGTGGGTTTTTAGCAAGAGCATCTTTAAGGCTTTCAGCAAGTCTTCCCTCTATGCTTTTAACTATCTGGCTCATTTTTCTCACGCTCTAGCTCTAGAAAAAGGTAATACTTTTATACCGAAGGCGGGATCAACATCAAAACTTAAAGTTATAGAGGTCTGTTTTACCGCACCCTTCAATTTTGGAACTTGGAGAAGCTTGACTATTCTATCACCTATCTCTTTAACTTGTAGTATGAAGTGGACGTCCGAGATGCTTCTCATCCTTACTAGCATTTCTTCATTGAAAGCGTATGGGTGAGCAGTTATTATTATCGACTTATTCTTCTCTTCAATTATGTTCCTAGCTTCCGTAAAGAAATTAAGAATATCATCTTCTTTAGCACGTGTAACCAAGTATGTTAGAGAATCAATAACATATAAGTCGAAGTATTCTCTAAGTTTTATGGTATTCAGTATCAGCTCTAAGAATCTTGATGATAGAGCTTCATCCCACTCTAAGTCTTTAACATGTAATTCATAGATTTGGAGTAAGCCTTTTAAGTAATATTCTGTAACTGATAAACTAATCTCATCCATTGATTTTAAGAGTCCTCTAATACCAGACTCGGTAGTTATGTAGAGTGTTTTGAAACCGCATTTAAGAGCTCCATAAACATATTGTTGTGTTAAGACACTTTTCCCACTATCATTTGGTCCCTCAATTAAACATAGGAAGGGGATTCTTAGTTCTCCGATCTTCCTATCTAGTTCTGGGTTCATGGCCCTAATATATCTAGCTACAGAGCTTTTCTCACTCAATTTCTCCCACCAGTTTCAAGGCATGATACTATCAAGACTGGGTCCCCAATGATGGGTTCATCTCCCATCACCCATGCTTCTAAGAGTAAGACTTCACCTGGATCCCATAATCCTGATTTAAAGTCTCCTGATGCTGGGTTAATTAATTCTGTATTATTGGTTTGTTCTATCTCTAGTGGGCGCCAACCTTCATTTAAGGTCCTATCTAGATTGTGTGGAAGCCATTTTACTCTAATTTTATCGTTAAGTGTCCTGTACACCAAGATAATATCTATTAGGGGGAAATCTCTTACACGTATAGGTTTACTACATTTATTCATTAGTCTTGATGTTACTGTGATGTTATCAGGGGAGACCTCTAATTCTTTGATTATTATCTCTCCTCTATTTTCTTGTAAGCTTCCCTCTAAATACTGGCTATAATATGTAAAGAGGGATACATAGTTGGATAGACTGTTTAGCATATATCCAACTAGTATGAGTGTGGTTATTGTAAAGATTATGAACACTATAATGCTTCCAAGACTGGACATCTATCAACCTCCTATACAGAGAATGTATATTCGCAGGTTCTTCCATTAAATAGTATTAATTTAATTGTATAGTCTCCCTCAATAATCGTTTCATCTAGCTTTATCGTTACCTCTAATGTTTCAGATGGGTCCCATTTGTTGTCTCCATCTATATCATTTGGTAAATTGTATGTCCAGCTAGGCGTATAATCTCCATAGAGAAGATACTTAACATTATTTGATGAGATTAAGAGTATCTCTGAATGTTTTACTAATTGGGGTGATATCTGTTTCGCTCCGTTATTCTTTACCCATAGCATGATAGTATTCGAAGATCTAGATGAATAAGCAAAAACTATTCTACAATTATATTCTGTCTCTTCCTTGATTTTTGCTAATTGAAGTTTCTGTAGATCTGCTGCTTGACTCATGTTTGAAATATACACGGTTGCTATAGTTGATGCAACAATTATAGATACTATTGCAAGGATTACCTCAGTCATTAATGAGCCTACAGGCATTCTAAGGCACCCCCTTTCTATTCTTAAATTCTATTGGTGGCTCCTTTAACCCAAACATTAATAGGATAAAAAATCTATCATCTACTTTGTTATTCGCTAGTAAGCTTACAATATATGCTGCTGCAACTATAGAATCTAAAGATATCTGGCTTTGAGATTGAATATACAATTCCCCTTCGGAATACTTGAGTAAAAAATCTACTGCATCTATCAAGGAATATACCAGTCTTCTAGGTGCAAGCTGGTTAACTATTCTAGAGTTCAGAAACTGTACTACATGGTCTCGACCTAATAACTTAACTAATATAGAACCACAAGCGAGGATATTTAGTAGATTCAGTTGGCTTCTCTGAGGTTCTTCAAACCTTTGTCCGGTGTCTTCTCTACTTATTTCTTCAAAATCTTCAGTAGGTTCACGTATACTATCTATCCTACTCGTTTTCTTTATACCTCCTGTTTCCTTAGGTACTTGTTTAGTTTGAAGTTTATCGAGATCCACTATTTTCGCGATATAATTGAAGGGGTTTTCTAAGTCTGATATTAGTTGTCTTATATCCATGAGCGTTGTTTCTAGAGGTTCCTTCATCTTTCTTACTTCTTCTTCAAGTTCTCTAAGCCTCTTCTCTAGGAGGCCATGTTCTTCACGGCTCATTTACTCTATCCTCCAAGGGAGTCTCAAGAATGAATTCACATATCATAGCTTCATCAGACAATATGGATATCTTCTTTATATTCAGGGGCGCTTTAAAGAATAATTCATAGTATCTTGAGAGTATCCCTCTATAGAAGAAGTATACAAGAGATATTTTAGTGTCTGAGTCATCTCCAGAGATGTTTTCGATCTCCTTACTATTGATCTTACATATTAGTTCAAGCCGCCCCTCTGGTTTAAATGCTTTAAGTATTAATGCATCTTTAACAATATCATGCGTCTTTAAACAATTAATAAGGTGTTCGCTTGCTTCTTCGAGAGAAGCCTCTCCAGATTTCAGAGATAAATATGAATTGTATAAGTCTTCACCAATGTTCTTTCCTAAATTGTATAGCAGAACACTGCACAGTCCAATCCCCAAGTTATATCTAACTGATGCTAACATAAGTCTTATTAATTCACTAACATTTGTAATAAACTTACTATCACAACTTATCTCTCTCCTGAATGCTGACATAGTCCCACAACCCTCAAAATATAGTACTGAAAAGATATTTATATATTTTTTGAATACTATCTTAGGAAGACAATATTTATATATCAGTATTACTAAAATATTATTGAGGAAAATGCGGTGGAAAAACCAGGTTAGGAGAAGAAAGAGTAGACGTGGATTGACTGGGCTTGAGACGGCTATAATACTAATAGCTTTTATCATCGTTGCGGCAGCGTTTGCTTTCGCGGTTTTGAACCTAGGGTTTGCATCAACTCAGAAGAGCGGTGAGGTTCTTAAAGCTGGATTAGAAGAAGCTACTTCAAGTATAGAGTTAGCAGGCTCAGTAATAGCTACTGGTGAAAATTCAACCAGTGGTATGAAGGTCTCTACAATAACATTGTATGTTAAGACAGCGGTAGGTAAGAGACCTGTAGACCTCAGTAATGAAACACTGATAATATCATATATTGATCCATACAAAGTCGTTGACAAACTTGCTTATGGAACACAAGTAGAAGTCACAGAGATACAGGGAGATGGAGATACTCTAATAGAGTATGGTGAATCATTCAAGATCGTAATACACGTTAAAACGATATACGGAGGTATTGATAACGTTCAGCTGAAGGCTAATGATGTATTCGTAGTAGAAGTTAAGCCTCCAGTAGGCGCAATACTTAAGGTTGAGAGGAGACTACCTCCAGCAATAGATCCTGTAATGGATTTAGCATAAGTAGCCGCTCAGGTCAATCCACGTCTACTCTACCCCCTATATTTTTTACCTGCTACATATATATCAGAGGAGTAGAATAAGAGTTGAAGATTCTACTATTGTCTCCTAGGATTTCTGGAGTTGGTGGAATAGCTCAGCATGTTAGAGTTCTTGCTAGAAAACTCCATAGTATAGGTTTTAGGGTAGACATGTTATCTGCAGAATACTTGAAGATCCCTAATTTGAAGAATCTAGCTAACCCACTTTACGGGTTTAGCTCATACTTGAAAACAATGTTAAGAGAATACGACATAGTTCATGGACACAATCTACCATCACTCCCAGCTGTCTTATCTTCAGGTAGTGGGAAAATCTTAACACTCCATGGATTATACTCTAAACAGGTAAGACTACTTCACGGTCGATACCTAGGATATCTAGCTGGAATCATCGAGAAGATATTCTTGAAGAAGCTGGACATCTTGACGACAGTATCTATGGAAGCTGCAAGACATTATAAGAGCCTCGGTCTAAAAGTTGAGCATATACCGAATGCTATAGATTTATCAGATTTACCGAGAGATTCTGAAAGAATAAGTGATCCGCAGATAGTCTACCTGGGCAGATTATCATATGAGAAGGGTGTAGACTTACTGATCGAGGCTTCAGCTAGATATGGACTAGAAGGGATAGTTGTTGCTGGAGATGGTCCATTAAGAAGGTATTTTGAGAAAGCTCATGAGAAGAAGCTGCTTACTTTTCTTGGACCATTACCTAGGTGGAGAGCATTAAGGATACTTGCAGGCTCGGATGCTGCAGTATTACCTTCAAGGCAGGAAGGTGTAAGCACATTCCTCCTCGAGGCCATGGCCCTAAAGATACCTGTAGTAGCTAGTAGGGTAGGAGGAAACATAGAGATTATCAGAGGAGGCTTAGACGGTATTCTAGTAGAACCAGATTCTAGAGAAATATTTAAAGCGGTTAGAAGCATCCTGAATAAAACAATTCCTGTAGATGAAATGATTGGAGAAGCATACAAGAAGATAATAGTAGAGTATAATTGGGATACCGTATCGAAGAAGTACCTAGAAGTATATAATAGAGCCGTCAATCTATAAAGATTCTAGAAACTCTCCAAGATAGTATTCGAATAGGGAGAGCATGTTTAGAGGTTGGTGGACACGTATTTGATTGCATGGATATTGCGACCATGATTTCTAGTTGTTTTAAACCTGGTAGAAAACTAGGAAAAGCTGAGTTTCTAGTAGTCTTGAAATAAATTTCCTAAGCTTAGATACGAGTATTAAGACTCAGTATACTAATAGTGTTAAGAGATACTTTAGATACTTAAAGATGGAACGGTTATATTCATCATAAACTAAGCGTGGATGGTTGCGTTCAGGGAATAGGGGGCCTAAACCGTTCCTAAAACTACACGCACTATAATTGCATGGGAGATAAAAAAGAGATTCAGCATCCCAGTGGGAGTTAACGTTCTTAGAAATGATGCAATAGCAGCTATAGGTATTGC
>JAKCEX010000007.1 GCA_023539395.1 Candidatus Geocrenenecus arthurdayi
AGTGTAGAAACCACTAAGTTTTTATTGGTGGATATTACCTTACATAGGGGGTAGGCTAATTTGGGTGGTGCGAAGAAACCACGTCTAAGCCAGCTAGAAAAGAAGATTACGAAATCAAAAGAAGAAGAGAGTGAGAAGCAGCCACAGAAGAGAGAGAAACTAGTAAGTGATGTAATTCCTCCCAGTATTGAAGAATTGATTGAGTTTGCTAGAACCCAGAAGTATCTTACACCTTTTGTAGTATCAGAGAAATTCGGTATAAGATTATCTATAGCTAAGCAAGTATTAAACAGACTAGCAGAGATGAGGCTAGTAAAACTAGTCTCAGGAAATAGCAAGCTTAGAATCTTTACACCTATAGAAGTAGTAACAGAAACAGCTAAGAGCTCTGAAGAGCAAAAAGAGAAACCTACAGCACCAAAGAAGAAAACTAAGCAGAGTAAAACTACTCAAAAGTAATCCTTATTCTTGAGCCTGGCTTCACCTTCTCCAATTCTTCAAAATTCTTTTCTACTCTTCCGATTCTTACCATCTGTGAGGGTGGAGTAGCTTCTCTAAATGCAATTAATATGTAGGGACCTGGAGGCCAATACAATATATCTCCAGAATTTATTCTATTAATAATTTTTTCAGCTCCTCTCTTCAAGCTTATCTGAATATATACTGCATAATCCCATCTAGCAGCGAAACCTTCTAGAGGCATAATCTTTAACAAATCTCTAACTGTTAATGGTGCATAGAATCTAATGAACTCTCCTTCAAGAATACCTACATCTTCAATACTTATGTTGACAGGAATTCTCATTTTTTGAGGAGAAATCTCAGACATATTCATCAACTACCAACTCCACACTATTTACTTTCAAACTATTACTTTTTAATATTACATCGCTAGTGTATGAAAGATAAGTTTTAATTATAATTAATATAGGAAGTTCAGAGTAGTTAGCTTATGAGTATCATAGAAGATCTAGTACATCATTTTTCTTCTCTAGGGCTTCTGGGCTTAATAATAGTCTCATTCCTAGAAGCATCTATCTTCCCGATACCTCCAGATGTTTTCCTTATACCTATAGTTTTACTAGATCCATCAAATGCTCTACTATATGGTTTAGCATCTACTTTATCTTCAGCTTTCGGAGCTTTCTTAGGATACTATATAGGACTCAAGCTTGGTAGACCGATAGCTGAGAAACTATTGAAACCAAGTCAAATACATAGAGCTGAAATCATATACCAGCAATATGGATTACTTGGAGTAGCTATAGCTGCTTTTTCACCTATACCTTTCAAGGTTTTCACGATTACTTCAGGACTACTTAGGCTTGATAGACTTCCAGCATTCTTCATAGTGTGTATTCTTGGTAGAGCGGCAAGACTTATCCCTGAATCAATCCTAGTAGGACTACTAGGTGAGAATGCGATAAAGATAGTAGAAGAAAACATCATTCTTTTCTCGGTAATCGGTGGAATAATACTTGTCTTAACATATCTCGGGTACAGGTATCTAGCCAATCAACGGAGAAACCGTTAATTAATGTAACTTTAGCATAATGACCTCTAATGAGATAACTTACATCAGCATTGTTAGAAAAAGTCTAGCCTCTGCTCCAGATAAGGTAGAAGTGAAGATAGCATGTCACTCTCCGAAGAGGGGCACCTTATCAAGATAATTCATTAATATCTTCATTAAGTCCACACCCTTGATTCTGCAGATACTACCTCTAGCACATGATAATTCATCAAATTTCTCTATCCAATCTCTTCTAACATTTGGACCCATTATAGCTAATGGTACGGGGTCTCCTCTATGTTCTCCAATCTCTGAGGGCGTTGTATGGTCAGCAGTTAAAGCAAGATAGTATCCTTGGGATTCAATTAAATCAACTAAAGGTGTAATTTCATGGGATATCCATTCAATTACTTCTTTTTTCTTGACAGGGTTCTTATCATGGCTAACTGTATCAGTTGCTTTAATATGTAAGAAGACTAGGTCATACTTTTTCAAAGCATCTATAGTATACTGTATCTTTGCTTTTAGGTTGGTATTAACAGTACCTGTTGCACCTGGAACGTTGATTAAGTCAAACCCTAAAGCTTTAGCAATACCCTTATACAGTGCTCCACCAGCGATCGCGGCAGCCTTGATATTCCATATCCCACTAATAGGTTTAACATTAGGTAATGTTCCTGCACCTCTTGGTAGAACAGCATTTGCAGGTCTCAATCCTTTAGCGATTCTTTCTTTATTTAATGGATGCTCTTCTAGTATCTTTCTAGCTTTAGTTATGAATTCTTCTAAGACTTTAGCTGTATGTTCTGCCTCTATGCTTCCGTCTAGGGGTTTCGGTTTACCAATCTTTACACCTACTTCATGAACATCTACGTCTGAAACCATTCTGGAAAGCTTGTCCCCTCTGAGAACTAAAACTCCTCTATGCTCAGTAGTAGAAACGAAGATTGATTCAGCATCTTCAAGCTTGATATCTTTTAATGCTTCAGCAAGTATTCTTGCTTCTTCAGTAGTTATTCTACCAGCTCTTCTATCAATGATGATACCCTCATCACTCACTGTTGCAAAATTACATCTAAAAGCTACTTCCCCCGGCTTTAAGTCTAATCCTGCACCTAGTGCCTCATAAGCACCTCTACCTGAGTATTGTGTGTAGGGATCATATCCGAAGATAGCTAAATGAGCTGTATCACTTCCAGGAGGCTGACCAGGAGCGATTACATCCATAATACCACATTCACCTAGAGATGCTATCTTATTAAAAGTATAAGCATCTGCCGCTTGAAGTGGTGTAAGACCATTCAAAGCCTTTGTAGGTCTGTCACCCATCCCATCACATACAATCAAAACAGTCTTCATAATCTCTGTTAATCCGCGTTTAAGCTTCTCATAAACATTATCACATATTCACAGAATGCATAAAGTCAGCATTGGAGTAATTCTTTAATTAAGCTGGTTAAATGAGAGAACTAGAAATATATGTGGGAACTTACGAGGAGCCTCTTGAAACTCTACCTACTTGGTGAGATTGCTTTCTATGGTTTATACATTGTCATGACTAGAAACATCTTCATACTCTATCTTGTCTCTGTGGGAATGGACATCTTCAGAATATCGACTGTAATACTCTTATCGACTCTTATATCAACGATCGCCTCACTAATAATATACAAGTATCCTAGAATATTTGTAATCAAGATTAATGAGAAAAACCTATTCTTTCACGCTTTAGAGAAGCTTATATTTATCCCAATGCCCTACACCCAAGACCTTCTAGTGATTACATTATATTATGGACTTGCAAATATATCATCAATATTTGCTTCAGTCTACGTTAACCTCATAATATATGGTTCATTCGGAGAAGGAGACATAAGAGATATAACAGCGAAGAGGAACATAGCATTAAATATTACAAACGTTCTGGGCTACCTCATAACGTTACTCTTAATGTATTCGCTTCCACAAAGTATCAAGTTCCAAGTATTATTTACACTAGGAGGATTACTGGGAGTACTCTCAACAGCCTCCATACTTACCATTAGGATAAAGAATATCGATGCAATGAAAATGTTTGAGCAGATAAGTAAGCCTGAACAGTTATTCTCTTCATCTTCATTCTTTATCACCTTACTAACTTCTGCAAACCTACTTGGATTAGTTTGGACACCATTCCTAGTAAATGTCCTAAACTCGCCAGATTACATAGTTGTAGCAGTAAATTTCGCTGGAAGCATAGCAAGCATAATCTCATCGATGTTTTGGGCGAAGACATCATTTAAGAAGCTTAGATATTCTCTTGGGCTTGCATCGCTCACTCCCATACTCTCTATGTTAACGCCTTATCCTCTACTACATATTGGTATCTCAGCATACGGTGGATTCACATTCACTGGAGCAAACTTTCTAGGAAACTTTCTCTTCGCTAAGTATAAGACATGGTTAGGAGTACTTAGAGTAAGTATACTGTTAACTATTATAGCGAATATATCACAACTACTAGCTACTCCTTTTGGATTAATCTTCCGAGACGATTATACAGTTCTATTCACTGCATCAGCCATAATTAGAGTATTATCAGTTATAGTTGCTTACTTTACGATAGTAGAAGTAGCTGTAATCCCCGAAGAATATGCTAGAACTTATTCTCAGCTACTTTACAGTAATACTATAGTAGGATACATGATAATAGTGGATACTGTTAGGGAATCAATTATTCTAGGTTTAAAGATTGTAGCCATTGCTTCCGTATTGCTAATCCTCTATATCCTGTATAGGTTCTTATTCTTCTTAATGGGGATATCCTAAATAGATGAACTGCCTTGTTAAAGATTATGGTTAAGCTGGTTGGAGCACAAATTAAAGTAATCGAAGAATTCCTAGAATTGATTTCAAGGGAAGTTGTACTCCTTATCCCAAAAATTATTATCGCTACATTGATAATCGTTGTCACTTATCTTTCATTGAGAATATTAAGTTACATAATGAAGAAGCTTTTAGGTTTCGCTGATATTGATGGTTTAGTAAGGAAATATTGGGGCGGGGAGCTACCTTTTTCTTTTAATAAACTAATAGTATTCCTTGTCTATACCGCTGTTCTTTTAGCATCCATATATGGTATCGTAACCTTATTTATTACACCAGAGTATATGCAAGCTGTATCTTCCATGATAGTTTATGGGACGAGGATAATAAGCGTAATAGTGGTTGCGCTATTATTCTTCACGATATTTACTCTAGTTATAGAGAGGGCGAGAGTTGAATCTAGGTTGAGGGGCTACATATTCTTTATCGTTACATTACTCTTAACTTCAATGATAATTGATGTAACAACTCTAAGCGAATCCGTTAAAGAGTCACTATACATGGGGTTATCAATAGGGATAGGAGCTTCACTAGCTGTATTCGCTATATGGTTCTTCTTCCATGAATATATTGAGAGATACGTTACATCTCAGAAAGAGAAGAAGAAATAACCCATTTTCACACACCCCTTAACCGTCTCCTTAAATACAACTTCATAAAAGATATCATAGGAGTAGGATGTCTCCTAGAGAGAAGAAGGCAGAATCTACTGAGCAGAAAGAAGAAAGAAAAGTATACCTAAAGATAGAAGATTTACCATCAGTAGGTAATGCAACAGCCGCTAAGCTTAGAGAGATAGGTTTCTCAACAATAGAATCTCTAGCTACAGCAACCATTGCTGAGCTAGCAGCCGCTGGAATAAGTGAGAAAAGAGCAGCAGAGATAATAGCAGCTGCTAGGCAAGCTATAGAGATAAGCTGGGTAACAGCGAAAGACCTCGCAGAACTAAAGAAGACCGTTGGGAGAATAACGACAGGCAGCAAAGCACTCGATAAACTAATAGGGGGAGGAGTAGAAACACAAACAATAACAGAATTCTTCGGCGAATATGGTTCGGGAAAATCCCAATTATGCCATCAACTTGCAGTTAACGTTCAGCTTCCACTAGAACGTGGTGGACTAAATGGTGGGGCGCTATATATTGACACAGAAAATAGCTTACCTTATGATGAACATGTATTGATAGTCGAAGACGGGCTGGTTCATTTAAGGAAGATAGGTGAAGTAGTAGAGGAAGCATTGTCTTGCTCAGAAGTAAGAATTGAAAATGGAAGTTACGTAGCAGAGCCTAGGAAGAATATTGAAGTATTAGCCTTCGACCCTGAAGATTATAAAGTTAAGCCATTCAAAGTTACCGCTGTAATGAAGCATCCTCCAAAGAAGATTTATAGAATTAAGCTTGCAAGTGGGCGGGAAGTTAGAGTTACGAAATACCACAACTTGTTCACTTTAAATGAGTATGGAGAGTTAACTACGATATCTACATGCGATTTATCACCCGGCATGTTTATAGCTATCCCATCTAAACTACCAACTATATCTGAGCAGATAGTGCTAGACCTTTCCGATATCTTCTCCAAGGAAAGTTCAAGCAAGTTCTGGATATATGGAGACGAAGAATTCAAGCTATTCCTAAAGAGTATAAGCCGCGAGCTTAGGAAGATAGCAAGGTCTGTTGGGATAGACCCGGCAAGAGTCGATAACTGGGTAGCTAGAAGAAGCGTACCATTAAGGGTCTATAATTTAATCAAACACTCGATACCTTTAAGAATAATGAATAATCTAAAAATAGCTGGGAAATGTAAGAAGAATAGTTTACCTGTTAAGATAGTCTTAGATGAAGACCTAGCTTTCTTCCTAGGATTATATGCAGCAGAGGCCTCCAAGACATATATAAACAATCAAGTAATTATAACATCAAAGAATGAGTATGTAAGAGAATTCGTGAAGAAGTTTGCCTCAAAATTCAGCCTAAATCTAAGAATAAGAAAAGACAATCCAGATATAATAATAACTTCTAAGCCTCTAGTAACTTTACTTAAGAAACTTGGGGCGGGAGATAGAGCTAATAGTAAGAATGCTCCCTCATTCATCCTTGGAGCTGATGAAAAAATAAGAACCGCATGGTTAGAAGGCTACATAATTGGAGGTGGATATAGAAGTGATTCATCAAGGCAGATTAATTGTGAAACTGTATCAGAATCACTAGCCAACTTCCTACTTTACTTAACTGCAAGTCTAGGTATACCCTCACGAAACCGGATAGTCGTCAAGCAGAAAATGGACGGCTCGCACATGTCTAGAAACATTTACTGGTCTACGAGTCCCCTGAGAGAACCATCTCTACTACATATCCCAGCTACACCATTTGGGAGATTATTAAGAAATATTAGGGAAAAATACGGTATAACCATGAAAGAACTTGCTGAAAAAGCTGGATTCAAGATTGAATCATCGATATGGCAGATAGAATCTGGTTACCTTCACCATCTTGAAAGGGAGAAAATTGGGCGAATACTATCAGCATTAGAAGACCTCAATGTAAGAGATGAAGAAACTATTGAGAAATTCATGAAATTAATGAATGGAGATATATGGTTTGACGAGGTTGTTAGCATAGAAGAAGTAGGGGATGAGCCAACATACGATTTCGAAGTTAGACCTAACGGAAAACCAGTAGAAAACTTCATTGCAGGCTACGGTGGTATATTCCTTCATAATACTTTTAGGATCGAGAGGATAGTTCAGATGGCTAAGTTTCTAGGTCTTGATCCAGACCAAGTAGTTGAGAAGATAATATATGCGGAAGCTTACAATAGTTTACCTTATCATGAGCAAGTCTTCATATTAAATGATGGAGAGTTTCACCGTATCCCGATAGGGGAGGTTGTAGAAGAACGTAGAAACCATGATATTATGGTTTTTGCTTTTAATCCAAAGACGGGTAAGATAGACCTCTACCCCGTTACTAAGCTGATAAAGCATACCATCTCATCTGGCTCCTTCTACAAGATAGAAACAGAATATGGTAGAGAGGTGATTGTAACTGGCTCGCACAGCCTCTTTATAGGTGAGAGAATACCCCACTTCTATCCAGAAAGAAAGGATAACATGAGACCATTCGCTTTTAGAGCATCATTACTAAAACCTGGAGATAGAATAGCTGTGCCAAGGAGAATAAACATACCATCAAGAGATATTGAAGAGATTGATCTAGAAGAAGCCTTCAGAGGAAATATGGAGGTAGAGGTGAACCATTATTCTGTACGGCTAAGACACGCAAGTAGAGGGGAGCCTCATAGAATTCCTAGGAAGATCAAGATTGATGAAGAACTACTCTGGGTAATTGGTTTATTCATATCTGGAGGAGAGTACATATTTGATGGGGAAGGAAGAATTATGGGGTTAAGAATTACCTCCAATAAGAAATCGCTGAAGAAGGCAAAGGAATTTTTAGAGAAAAGATTCCAAGAAATCCACATAAGAATACACAAAGGTAAAACACTCCAGGTAAGGAGTAGGCTACTAGCATTAATCTTTAAAGAAGCATTCAAGATAACAAAGACAAGGAAAGAGAAGGATGTAGAAGAAGAGACTATCCCTGAATGGATAATAACTCTGCCGCTTTCCAAGGTGAAATTCTTCTTGAAAGGTCTCTGGGATGGAGATAGATACCGTAAAAGACCTAGAAAGGGTAGGATAACCTTTGCTACACCAAGTCGAAGACTTGCTGAAGATATCTCCTTGCTACTCTTAAGATTCGGTGTTATTGCATCAATCCGCAAAATAAATAGTGTTAATCTGAAGCTTAACTGGAAACAACTATATAAGGTTGAGGCAGTTGGGCTGAACATTAGTGACCCGCTAGAGCTTGATAAAGTTAAGCAAATACTTCATGCTCCAATATTTGGAGACCTTGTCTTCGCAAAGATTAAGAAGATTGAGGAGATACCAATAAGTGAGCCAACAACTGTATATGATTTCTCAGTAAAGCCTAATGGGGAAGAGATAGAGAACTTCATAGCTGGATTCAGCGGGGTATGCTGCCACAATAGTGACCACCAGATACTCTTATTGGAGAAGGCTGATAAAGTGATTAAAGAGAATAATATACGGTTGATTATCATTGACTCTCTGACTGCGCATTTTAGGAGCGAGTATGTTGGAAGGCAGAGCCTTCCTGAGCGTCAGCAGAAATTGAATAAGCATATGCATAGGCTTCTCAGACTTGCTAGAGCTTTTAATGCTGCTGCAGTAGTTACAAACCAGGTTATGGCTAGACCAGATGAATACTTTAGTGCAATGGCCGTTCTACCAGTCGGAGGACACATAGTTGGGCATACAAGCCACACCCGTGTATATCTTAGAAAAGCAGCTGGAAAAAACACTCGAATAGCAAGACTCGTATCTAGCCCGTATCTCCCAGAAGGTGAAGCAATATTTAAGATAACAGAAAATGGAGTAGAAGATCTAGAAGAAGAAGCCTAGTACTGAGGCTTCAAATAGATAATCTAGATGGAAGAGTTGAGAAGGGATGAAAATCCAGCTTAATTCAGAACCATCAATTGAAGTAAGAATTACTAAAGTTATGCATATTCTGTTGGTATTTGCTGGCACAATTTAACTATCTTGTTAGCTACAATTATGGACTTTGCTGTGAATCTTGGTTTACGATACATTACATCGAGAGGCTCTACTTTAATTTGGCGGTCTATGAAGGCAGCAGCTATACTGAGTTGTCCTAAAAAGATTTGTTTTGCGATAGGATAAGTACTAGTTATAGTAAAGTCGGTTTTTCTATCGACTTTTCTGTTAGTACCTTAAAATCTCTCACCATCCCCTTATCCAGCTGGATAAAAAGCGTTATTTGATCATTACCATATAAGTCTCTTAATTTTGGAGGGAGATCCGTAATAATGTACGCTAAGCTTAGACTATAGCCTGAGGTAAGTTTACGAAATTCCATATCTTTACTTCTAGCACCTTGAACAGTCTTAATAGCTTCATGGATCCATTCTGGAGAAAAGAGTATAAACTTTTCTTCCATAATTTCAACCCATTAAACATATATTAATGTTGCATCTTTTGCATCTTCTACTAAGAAGGAAACTATTCCACGTACTCCATCTAGATCATCGGTTAACTCATCTCTTGTTAAATTATGAAATGCCATGGCGGCTGGGCAAGCATATATCCTACCTGCAAAACTACGAATAACCCTTAGATATTCTGAGATCTTCGGTAAACTATCTTTCCTTTCTTCTATGGAAACCTCTTTTTTAATCCATGCATTTGTTTCTTCTCCTATTTCATCTTCATGACCTTTCTTCAATCTCAGGACCCCTCCATAAGTGAATAGTATGGATACTTCTTCCCCTAATGTTGAGTATGCTGCTGCAAGAGATAAGGCGAAAGCAACCCGCTCATAAGAGGCTGTATTAATAATGATGGCTTTCTTCCCCATTTTCGACTCGCACTAAAATATTAAGCTAAAGCTTTTGCTTTTAAGCCCCTTTCTCTTCTTGCGGCATCCTTTATTTTTTCTGCCCATTCTAGAAGGGGGACACCTTCTTCCCTTGCTTTCTTTAGACTTTCTGCTAATTTATCTAGTTCTTCTTGAGTTAACTTCTCTGCGAAGAGAGCGATGCCATCACATTCAATAGGATGGGACAGAACCTCAGTTCGAATTATATCCGTCAGAGTTTTAGCCTGCTCATCTGTAATCTCTCCCTTACTCAAGATTTCCACCAACTCTCTACCCCTCTTAATTATCCTATCATGCACACCAAGCAGGTACTCAAGGTATTGTCTTCCGAAGAATCTTTCGAATACAAGGTAGAGGGCTTCCTCTTCCCACCTAAAGTGTGGCCCCGTTATTTTATCTAAGCGAATCATTATCTCTAATGCTTTCGTAGCATCTTTTTTATTTACTGCATCAATAAGGTCAAGCAGCATATCTCTAACTTTTACATGGTCTGATCTAAACTCAGCTATTGGATCTAATTTCGACATACCTAACACCTCTCCTATCAATATAACGGCGTTATGTTTAAACTTTTCTACATAATACCTTATTTGATATGACATTCAGTACAAGCTCCATCATGCTGTATTGGAGAACCAATTTAACCTCGGAATACTGTAAAAACTGTTGAAAAATCCTACTTTTCACTCTTTCTCGTAAACCATTAATAAGTTTATGTTTTTATGATGAGCTTATAAAGAAATGTGGCGGTTCCCTAAAGTTTTAAGAAGGTTCTGAGGAACCAAGTAACATGTCTATTAAAGAATTGATGGCGGCTTAGATTAAGAGTGAATAATTATTCATAGTTTCTCTTGGGATCCTTGTAAACATTTATAGAAATAAAACAGAGAGTATACATGAGAGGCATGAGCATGGTAAGTACAAAATCTATTAAAAAATTTTACACACTTCTCTTTAGCGGGAAGATAAGTGAATCTGAGAAGACGCTAGAATATATTAGGAAGAAAATTGGAGATCAAAACCCCTACTACAATGCACTATATGGAATATACTATTCCTATGTTAATGATGATGTAGACTCTTACATCTTTAAGCTATGGGAACGCTATCTAAACGGAGCTGATAAGAAAACACTATACGAGGAAGTAGAGAGATTAATAGAGGGGTCATATAATCCTCCAGCGGATTTCCTACAAGCATGGCTCGATTTAATCAGTATGATTGACCAGCTACCTGTACCTCACAAGATTGAAAAGAAGGAATCTAGATCAGAAGAAGAGGTAGCTGGAGAAGTAGAAGTTACTGAGGATGTAGAATAAGATTATAAGAGAGAATCCAACTAAGTAGCCATAATGCTCCATATGTTCCAGATCCTGTAAGATACAGCTTTCTACCTAGCAGAGAGCGAGACTCCGAGTTTATGAAAACTCTTAGAAAGAACGCTGAGATAATGTAGACTGCTATTGCTAGTAGTATGGCGATTACTGACCCAAATCTATCTATCCTTAAGATCGTTGTAAATAGTCCAAGTATACATCCACCTACAGCTCTACCCCAGTAAATTTTGTCTTCAAGCTTCAAGACGCTACCACTAGTAAAAATATTCTCCAGCTTTATATAAGATTAAATAAGCAAAACTACTTAGAACATTGACGCTCTTTAATACTTTCTACTTTCCCCAAGAATACTAAACCTACTCTGAGCCTTTAGGAGAAACTATGAAAACTTAATACTTCCAGTCTCCTCTTAATATAGGATAAGATTTAATTTTGATTTTGGTGATGGGTAGTCAGAGAAAGTGGAGCTTTCTTTTATTGAGCTTAAAAGGTTGATGAAAGAGATCGTGGAGCAGATAGTAGATAGTAGGATCGAAAACATTTATGATATGAGTGACGGCTCCATAATCTTGAAACTATGGAAGAACTATGAGAAACATGAGTTAAGAATAGCTCCAGGTAGATGCATCTATTTAGTTAAAGGAGAATACAAGAAACCTCAAAAACCCTCAGACCAAATACTCAGATTTAGGAAAATCTTAAACAACTCGATAATAAAAAAAGTAGAATTAGTAGAGGGTGAAAGAATAGTAATCTTCAACATCGAGAGAAGCCGGGGAGAGATACTTAATCTAATAGTTGAGCTCCTACCTAAGGGAACAGTCATCATAACGGATAGCTCTAGGAGAATCCTAGAATCTTTAAGGAAACTAGTAATGAAGGATAGAAAGATTATCACGGGAGAAGAATATAGACTACCACCAAGGAGACCCACTATTACAAGCCCTGCAGATATAGACCAGCTATTGGAGTCCATAGATAAGAATAGAAAGATAGTGTCGATACTAGCAGTAGATGCTGGGCTAGGTGGGAGATACGCTGAAGAAGTAATCTCTATAGCGGGTGTAGATAAATCTAAGAAATTTTCAGAAGTATCAATCGAAGAATATGAAAAAATAAAAGAAGCGGTAATCAGAGTTTTAGAGTATGTTGAATCAGGTCAACCCGTCATCATAGAATCAAATGCAGAAGCGTATCCTCTACCATATCTGCTAAATTCTCTCAAGACAAATAATGTGAGAATAACCGAGGTATCCGATTTTAATGAAGCTGTAAGGATAGCTTATGAAAGAAACCTTCTACGTCAAATCACCCATAAAGCTTTAGATAAAATTGAAGAAGAAATCAGACAATTAAACAAAGAACTTGAGGATAAATATAAAACATTGGAGAAGCTTAAAAAATTATTAGAATGGAAGAACGAGATGGCAAGGATAATACTTACACATTCAAACGAGATCGAGCAATTAAAATATGTAGAGGAACCTGAAGAAAGAGAGATAGGTGGACTCAAGGTTAAAATTCAGAGTTCCAAGAGAACTATCCTGGTATCATCGCTTCTTGGTGAAATTAAACTAAGTTTTGATGAATCTATTGCAAAGCAAGCTTCAAGGCTCTTTGATGAAGCTAAGAATATATCTCATAGAATTGAGGAGTTGAAGAGAGAGATCGGCAATATTCAAGAAAGGATAAGTAAACTATCACAAAAGAAGGAACCAATAATTCTCGAAGAACTAGAAAGTTTATCTCCTAAAATAACTTTAACTAAGAGAAACTGGTATGAAAAGTATAGATGGTTTTATACTTCTGAGGGTTTCCTCGCTGTAGCTGGTAGAGATGCTTCAAGCAACCATGCATTAATAAGAAAACACTTAGAGAAAGATGACTTAGTTTTCCACTCAGAGGTTAGAGGTGCACCAATCTTAATTTTGAAGAATGGTGTGAAATCTAGTGAAACATCAATTATTGAGGCAGCACAATTTGCTGCATGTTATAGTAGAGCATGGAGGGAGGGATTACAATATGTTAGCGTCTACTACGTTAAGCCAGAGCAAATATCTCTCTCACCCCCTCCTGGACACTACTTACCTAAAGGCGGGGTAATCATAAAAGGAGAGAAGAAGTATCTAACTGTTAAACTTGAGTTAGCCATTGGAGTAGAAGATGATATGCTAGTCTGGGGGCCACCTCAAACTCTTGAAGTAAGAACTACCAAGATGGTTAAGATTACTCCTGGGAATAAGAAAGCTAAGCAGCTAGCTGAAGAAATAGTTAATCAAATCTTTAAAGATGTTGATAGCAGGAAGAAGATAGAACTTATTGAGAAGATTATCCAGATAATCCCTTATGGATGTGGATCTATATCCTAAGATTAGAAATCACTATTATAGCAATCGCAGTCGAGTAGCAATTTCTACGACATTTGTAGACCCTAGATAGGAAATCTCTCTACAGGCAATATTAAACTATATATTCAGAGAAAGGGTAGGAATATACGCTAAGCTTTTAAACTTGAAGAATGTTCTTACAGTAGAATCAAAGGGTTGAGTAGAGTTGGCTACGCTGCCCGATGAATTGAAGGTCAGAGATGTAATGTCAAGTCCAGTAATAGAAGGTAGTGAGAATGAGACTGCAGAGCAAATAGCTCAGAAAATGGAGAAATATAATGTGGGCTCCGTTGTTATTACTAGGAATGGAGCTCCAGTAGGCATAGTAACGAAAACAGACCTTATATGGAAAGTTGTTTCTAAAAATCTTAAACCTTCTGAAATTAAAGCTTCAAGCATAATGAGTAGCCCTATACACTCAGTTACCCCTGAAACATCTATTGAAGATGCTTTAAGAAAGATGACTGCCTTAAAAGTTAGCAGGCTTGCAGTAACATACAAAAATAAACTAGTCGGTCTTGTAAGCGTCAAGGATATCTTGCAAGTAACCCCTGAGATCCTTGAGATCGTTAAAGAGCACTGGAAGATTAGAGGTGTAACTTTATCAAAGAGCAGTGAAGGATACGTCGAAGGCTATTGTGATGAATGTGGAGAATGGTCTGATATGCTACTCAACGTTGATGGAAGATATCTCTGCGAAGAATGTAGGCTTGAACTAAGTGGAAGAGGAGTAAAAGAATGAGCGATAATAGAAAGCAGAGATTTCTTATTGATGCAATGCTCGGTAATATTGTCTCATGGTTGAGGATATTAGGATACGACTCAGAATACTGGGATGGAGATGATGGAGGACTCATACAGAAAGCAATCAAAGAAGGTAGAATAGTCTTAACTAAAGATAGAGATTTATATGTTTATGCAAAAAGATGCGGTGTAGAAGCCATCTTAATCGATGAAAATGGGATTGAACATATTCTTGGAAAATTAAATCAAATATATGGCGTATCTTTAGAATTCAATCCAGAGTATACTAGATGCCCAATATGTAATCATCTTCTTCAGAAAGATAAGCATAGCCATAGAGAAGAATGGAGCTGTAATAACTGTGGTAAACGATACTGGATGGGGAGACACTGGAGAAATATTACAAGAATACTAGAGGAGGCGAAGAATATTGGCAGGTGAACTCAGCTTAGAAGAAGGAAGATACCTTGTAAAACTTGCACGTCAAACAATATATAATTATCTGAGGAAGATTGAAAGTCCCCCTCCAGCCCCAATTTCAGAGAGATTAAAACAGGAGAGAGGTGTCTTCGTTACACTATATACGTATCCTATGAAGGATCTTAGAGGATGCATAGGCTTCCCTCTACCGACTATGCCATTATATGAAGCTACTATGGAAGCAGCTATAGCTTCAGCAACAAAAGACCCAAGATTTAGACCATTAAAACTGGATGAACTAAATGATGTAGTAATAGAAGTTAGCGTATTAACTCCTCCCGAAGAGATTGTATACAGAGATCCAAATGAACTATTAGGTAAAATAGTTATTGGAAGAGATGGGTTAATTATTAAATCAGGACCATATTCTGGTTTACTCCTACCCCAAGTTCCAGTAGAATATAACTGGACTGTTGAAGAATACTTAATGCATTTATGTTTAAAAGCTGGATTAGAATCTACACACTGGGTAAAGGGTAAAGCAAAGATATACAGATTCACAGCTCAAATCTTCTCAGAACTAGAACCTAATGGAGAAATAATTGAAGAAGAATTATCTCCTAGAAAATGTTAAGACTATCTCTTCAGTTCAGGTTAACTAGAGATGACGAGGATCCATCTGGGAGTATGTGGAATAGGATTTGGGCATGCTGCTAGAGCTGTTCAAATAGCTAGAGCATTAAAGGAGAAAGGGTGGAGCTTAACTATCTCATCCTATGGTGAAGGTTTAGAATACCTGAGGAGGAGCGGTCTGAACGCTTATAGAGTACCGGGGATATCTTATGGTGTACTCCATGAAGGAAAAGTAAGTATAAAGATGACTATCTTCAAGAACATCCTTCTACCAGTAAGAATATTAGAGCAAGCTTCATACGAGTTCTCCTTAATAGACAGGGATGTTGATGTAGTCATCTCAGATACTAGAGCATCAACAGTAATCGCAGCCAAGATGCTTGGTAAACCAGTCTTAACTATCCTAAATCAATTCAATATAGGAATACTCTACCCTAAGTATAGATGGGTAATTGAAAGCCTTGAAGCAGCTTCATACCTCATTGGATGGATATGGCTTAGAAGTGATAGAATACTAGTAGCAGATTATCCTCCACCTTTAACAATATCAAAAAGAAACCTTATTTTCCCAGAAGATACAGAATTGAAAAAGAAAGTTAAGTATATTGGACCCATTATAGAGAATTCCATTAGAGAACTCCCTGAAGATGAATATCTAAGAAACAAGTATGGGGTAGGTCTGCAGGGAAAACCAGTAATCTTATTCAAGGCGACTGGTCCAGCATATGAAAGGAAAGTATTAGTGGATAAGATGATTCCTCTTCTAAGGAAGCTTAACCGAGAATTCGAGATTGTTATTACATTAGGGGGTTTACGTATAGACTTCCAGAATAAACATGGTGATTTGAAGATTTATGAATGGGTTGATGATCCACTAGAGCTCGTAAAGATTGCTGATTTAGTTATCACAAGAGCTGGACAGACAACTCTTGCAAAAATCCTAGCATTAGGTAAGCCTGTAATCATGATACCTATACCTGGCCACGCAGAACAGAACTGGAATGCTATATCTGTAGAAGAAAATAATGCAGGGGTAAAACTTGATGAAGAGAATATAAGTGAAGAAACTTTAAGAAAAACAATCAACCATGTCCTGGATTCGAATTACTACAAGATGGTATCACACTACTCATTAGTTTTTAGATCGTTAAACCCATTAAATCTAATCCTTGATGAGATTCAATTCCTTCTAAGAAGAGAATAGTAAATAAACTTCATGAGAAAAGTTTATCTTTTAAGCTTTCTCAGTTAAGTATGGCAAATAGATGAGTAGTAGTCTCAAGATTGACTCCTCAGTTACACCTAGTAGATTGATTGGTTTGCTTGATTTAGTAAATAGCTTGGGTGGAAAAGTAGATCTAGCTAGAATATCTATTATATTGCAGACGGATGTAGACGACCTGCTACCAGTAGTTGATGTAAGTGAAGCTATGGGGTTCATAAGAGTTGTAGATGGTGATGCTGAGTTAACAGAAGCTGGGAAGAAGTTTGTTCAAGCATCTCCCTCAAAGAAGAAGTTGATGCTTAGAGAAGCAATAAAGAATATTGAGCCTTTTGCTACAGCATTAAAACTAGCTCATAAGAGTGGGGAATTCACGAAAGAAGAATTGATAAATGAACTCAATAATAAGAAATTCTTTGAAGAAGAACATCCAGATATTGAGAAGTTTTACTCATTCATCCTTGAGTGGTTGCTATATACAGAAGCTATCCATTATAAAGGTGAAGAGAGGAAATTCTACAAGAAGAAACGCTAACTTAACAATGTATAGATCTTATCCACATACTCATAGAATTCTTGGCTCCTCCTCGATCTAGGTCTCTTCAAGTCTATCTTCACTACTCCTGCGATTCTCGATGGTCTAGCCGTTAATACTATAACCTTATCACATATTTCAACGAGTTCTTCTATATCATGGCTTACTAATACCATTGAAGATATTGGTAGAATCTGATTTAGCCATAGGTTCTCCAGTTCTCTTCTAAGGGTTATAGCTGTTAACTGGTCTAGGTTACTGAAGGGTTCATCCATCAACAACAAGTCTGGATGGGATACTAGAGCTCTAGCTATCGCTACCCTCTGCTTCATCCCTCCACTAAGCTCTGCGGGATATGCATTCTCAAACCCTATTAAACCCATCATATCTAGGAATGTTCTAGCTCTCTCTTCCTTCTCCTTATCAGTTAATTCTTTTTCATTGATAAGCCCAAGCATAACATTCTTGATGACAGTATACCATGGAAGAAGAGTCGGATTCTGGAAGACCATAGAAATCCTCGGATCAGGACTATGTAGTGGTTTACCCCTAAAATATACTTCTCCTGAATCGGGTTTTAGTAATCCAGCCATAATCCTGAGTAGTGTACTCTTACCGCAACCGCTTGGTCCAGCTATACCTACAAATTCAGCAAACATTATGCTTAGAGATAGATTATCAAATACTGGGAGTTTATCTCCCTTCCTCATCTTATAACTAAAGGATATATTCCTTAACGTTAGCAGTGTTTCATCGATTTTTTCCAACATCATGCTTTCTAGACGATTCTTCTTATGGCTATCTCATATATTCTTCTCCATAGAAGTCTGTTGAGAATGACTATGAATAACGCCATCCATATTGTTGTTGCTATGAGTAGTTCAATGTCTCCTAGCGTGGTAGCTATACTCATCATTTTACCGATCCCAGGGTTTTCAACCTCCCATAAAATATGGTCTAGAGATGTTCTCTCAGCTATTACTAGGGTGTTCCATCCACCTCCAATCGTGACGATGCATCCTGTAATCATGGAGGGCGTCATCCTGGGTAGGTATAGATACCATAGTTTCTTTAAGCCAGATATTCGGAGAAGCTTGAATAGTTCTTCCTCCTCTCTAGGTACTACTGATAATGCTCCTCTTAGAAAGAAAAGCATATACCACATAGTTCCAAGTAATACTATTATGAGTGCTCCGAATTCTCTCATTAACCCTGATTTTATAGTGAAATCCATTATGAAAGGTATCAGGAGGGTTGCAGGAAATGAAGCTACTGCTTGAAAGATTGGAAGAAGTATCTTTTCTAGAGTCTTCTTTTCATACAGGATTATAGAGACTGGTATAGTCCACCCTAAAGTTATCAATGTAGCAATGAAAACTCTACTAAGAGAGTATCCCAACATTGTTAGAGGCTCAACGATCCCTAGTCTTGAGAATCCATTAGAGATTATCTGTGAAAAATTAATCAAGTCCTTAATGTTTATCATGCTTGCTAGGATAGCTACCATTGCGAAAACCGTCAAAACCTCAATTATCCTTCTATGCCTAATTATTAAATTAGTAAATTTATGTAGTTCTACTCCAAGCCTCCAACTCTCAGAGAATCTAGGTTTATGGGTTATTATCTTAATCGGTAGAGTGAGTGGTTTAACAAGTCTTTCAAACCATGCATGGGGGATCTCTGTAGCATATGTTTCAAATCTATACTTCACACTAACCCTAATCATCGGGATAAATACTAGTAGATTCATTAATACAACGAAGAGTAGAACAAAGCATAAAGCGACTATGGACTCTAAGACCATTCCAGAAGCCATAAACTCAGCTGTTAGAGAACCCACACCGAACAATCTATACTCTGCTTCACCTATAGTTATAATCTCACATGCAACTAGGAAGTATAATCCATTCGCCCATGAAGAAGGTAGATTTGCAGCAATCTTAGGGAAAGAAGCAGGAATATAGAGATGTCTAATCCTGCTAAATATGCTTAACCTGAGGAAATTAGCTACTTCCAATGTCTCGGCGGGGATTACTCTGACAGCTTCATAGACTCCGAATGAGATATTCCATACCTGGCTAGTAAATATCAGGAATATAGCGGCCATCTCTGGACCTATTGTTGGGTGTAGAGTTATGAAAGCATAAAGAGCGATAGGGAAGAAGCCGAGTATAGGTATTGATTGAAGAATATCTAGGATTGGTATAATGATTTTTTCAAGAGATTTACTTACTGCTGCTGTAATGCCTATAACGATAGAGAATAGAATAGATATAACTAAGGCTGCCAGCATTCTTAGCCATGAATACCCTACAGCTGATAGTATCACAATTAGTATTGCTGGGTCCAATCAATATCGCCTATCCTAGCATCATGTCTATTTATCTTCTTGAAAAATGTTCTCAGACTTAGCCGGCTTCTCTTAACATCGAGTAGACGCAGTATTCCGGAAATCTCTTCAAATATGTTTTCTCGGGCTCAACTAGGTCTAGATCTTTAACTATTCTCTTGGCTTCACCGATATTCTTTGCAATCTCTTCTACTAAGAACTTCTTCCAATCTATCGTGGGGGCAAGCAAGCTTCTTAGAGGCGGAGCTGTCTTAAGCTTAACCGCTAGCATGATCTGTCTGATTTTTTCTTCAAATCTATTATAGAATACTAGATGGGCCCTAATAGAAAATCTCCCTTTAATGATGTCGACGTAATCGTCTGCTAACTGGTATGCAATACCAACTTTCTCTCCAAACTTCTTAGCTTGCTTAATTAATTCGGGTGATGCACCCGCTATTAATGCACCACATTCTGCTGCAGCCTCAAATAATGAAGCAGTTTTTTCTTTAATGATCCTTAAATAGAGTGTTTTACCTGGTAACTCTCGATGCATTAACTCTTTCAGAACGCCATTAGAAGCTCTATCCCATGCTTCTAAGAATATTTTAGCAATCTCTAAACCCTCACTCAATGCGATCTGGAATGCTAGATTTATCAATCTATGTCCCTCTATTAATGCTCTACCGATGCCGATTTGCCTCCATAATGTTGGTTTACCTCTCCTCTCAAAATCTACATCTATTATGTCATCATGGGTTAAACTAGCATTATGTGCTAACTCTAGTGCGGATGCTACGTCTAAAGCTTTCTCAAAATCCTTCCCGTTAAATGCTTTGAAAACAAGTAGTAAGAGAAGAGGTCTGAGTCTTTTCCCACCTGAGACGATGTTCTCCGCTATACTTGAATCTAAATTACTCTTCACTTTCTTGTACATATGCAGGTTGAAGTCTCTTCTAAGCTTTCCAAGGTATTCTTCAAGCTCATCTAAGCCTTCAAAGACCAATCTCTATTCTATTAGATGAAGTGGGATTCTATGTAAAAAATATTTTCTAAATATCTGGTAGATTCTTTCTTATCCTTTCTTCTATAACCCTCTTTGGATATGCACCCACTATAACATCTACTGGTCTTCCATTCTTAAATATAATCATCGTAGGAATACTCTCTATCCCATAGCGGGAGGCAGTAATAGGGTTATCATCAACGTTTACTTTCAAGAATACTATTTTCCCAGCATATTGTTCAGCTAACTCTTCTATTACTGGAGAAATCACTCTACATGGTAGACACCATTCTGCCCAGAAATCTACAAAAACTAAGGGGTAACGTTTTATAAGCTCTTCAAAATTATGGTCTGTGGCTATTATAGGTCTAGATATAATGTTTTGGGGCTGCCTACTCCTAGTTACTTCTTTCAAGAGCTCACGCATCTTCTTCTCCTTAATCTTTTCTAGTTCTACGTCTTCTTCATCAACCATTTTACTACATCACTATAGAGAACACCATCTAATAGATATTCCCATAATACTTTTCTTTGAACGTTCATAGAGTTACAGTAGTGTACTCTTTTCTAGGTATCGTGCAGAGGAATACTGCTTCTTCATCTCCATTATTCTCATAATAGTGGACAGTATTTGGAGGAATAAGTATAGCATCACCTGGTTTAACTTCATGTATCTCCTGCCCTATCTTCACTAAGTATCTCCCCTTTAAGACGTATTGTACATGCTCTATCTCTGGATGTAGATGAGCTGGGATTCTACCACCTGGCTTAATCGAGATCCTTCTAAGCTCAATGTTTAGAGCTCCATCAAACCTAGTTATAAGAGGCTGGATGAATGCTTGCTCAGCATCTTCTATCGGTATAGGCTTAATACTTTCCTCACTCCTAACAACCATACTTTCTCAATTGAGTATTCCAGCAAATAAACCTTAATACCGCTAAAGCATGGAAGCAAGTATAAAAGTACAAGTAAGAGTATAGAGAGCTTGGAGGTTGAAGTAGATTGCCTATAATTACTATTAGGAAAGAAAGATTTTGGGAGCTTATAGGTAGAAGCCTATCAGATTCTGAACTATCTAATCTTCTCCACAATCTAGGGATGGATGTTGAAGAAATATCCCAGGATTCTTTCCGGGTTGAGTATAATCCTAACAGGCCAGATTACTCTAGCCCAACAGGCATAGCTAGAGCTGCTCAAGGACTTCTAGGAGTTAAGTTAGGTCTACCGAGATATAGTTTATCCCCTGCTAAGACATATATTAAAGTTGACCCAAACCTTAGAGATGTTAGACCATATATTGTTGGAGCTATTGTTAGAGGGTTGAAGCTTGATTCCCATAAGATTGAAGAATTAATAACTATGCAGGAAGACCTCCACTGGATACTCGGTAGAGATAGAAAGAAGGTAGCTATAGGATTACATGACCTAGATGCCTTGAAGCCTCCCTTCAGATATATCGCAGCCAAAGGAGATGAATATGCCTTTATACCTCTTGGAAGTTGGAGGAGAATGACTCTGAATGAAATACTTACGAAGCATGAGAAAGGATTAAAATATGGTCATCTAGTAAAAGGTAAACCTAGGTATCCTTTAATTTTAGATTCAAGAGGAGAAGTACTCTCCTTCCCACCTATAATAAATTCTATCTTGACTGAATTAAGCTCTAGAACAAAGAATATCTTCATTGATATTACTGGATTAGACTTAGACGCTCTGAATAAGACACTTAACATTATTACGACAACACTACATGATATGGGTGGAAAAATAGAGCAAGTCAGGGTAATATATCCAGATAGAGTCTTAGTTACCCCAAACTATAAAATGAGGAGATGGAAGATTAAGGTAGAATATGTAAACTCTCTACTAGGGTTAAACCTATCTAGTTTAGAGGTCTGTAAAGCTTTGAAGAAGATGAGGCATGGAGTAAAAATCAGTAAAAAAACAGTTATAGTTACTCCTCCACCATACCGTGTAGACATAATGCACCCAGTCGATTTTGTAGAAGACGTAGCTATGGGAATAGGATACGACCTTTTAGTGCCTAAGCAGCCTCAAGTATTAAAGTATGGTAAATATCATTTAGTAACTAAGATTGAAGAAATAATTAGAGAGGTAATGATAGGGCTCGGATACACTGAAGTTATGAACTTCACCTTAACAAACATAGTAGATGAATTCGAGAAAATGATGGTTGAGCAGACCCCACATGTAAAACTTTTAAACCCTGTTTCTAGCGACTACACCATACTGAGAACATGGATTCTACCAAGCTTAATGAAGACCCTATCTCTTAATAAAAGCTCAACATATCCACAGAAGATATTCGAGGTAGGAGATGTAATCGAACTAGACCCGACTCTCCCTGAGAAAGCAGTAAGAAAGATGAGGCTAGGATGCATCTCATGTCATGCAGAAGCATCTTACTCGGAAATTAAATCCATCTGTGAAGAAATATTAAAGAATCTATCTATCCAGGAATGGAGATTTGAACCATATGATAACCCACCATTCCTAGAAGGTAGAGCAGCTAAAATAATTGTAAATTCTAAAGAGATAGGAATCATAGGGGAAATACATCCACAAGTCTTGGAAAATTGGGAGATAACGCTTCCAGCAGCTGCACTCGAACTATACATCCACGAAGTAATACCTATAATTCAAGAATTGGAAGAAAAATGATAAAACCTGTAGAAAAAGTTATTAATAAATCAACTAATCTTATTTGTGGCCCCACCGCTTCCTTAAGCCTCTTGGAGAGAGGTGTAAGGCCTCCCAATGATGGGAGGTTGTCGGCGGTGGGGTACACTTAGACTCAGACCTAGATTATGCTTAACATAATTCTAGTGATACTATCTAGTAATTTCTTGAGATTTTACAAATTCATATAACCTCTTAGCATTTGGGTTTTTCTCAAAGTGTTCTCTTATCGGTCTTATTATTTCATCTATCGCTCTTGCTACAGCATTTTTTAAATCTGCAGGATGCAGCTTACCTGCCACATAGTCTCTCTCCAGTTCCTCATAACTCCAATATTCTATGTCTCCCCCATATCTTGAAGATCTCTCAATATAAAGAGACTCCATCTTCCTAAAGACTATGTATCTTGCATATTCTAGGATTGGGTTTCCCCGGACAGTTCTCGGAGGACAGTATGCATTATTAATCTTGGTTTTAATAGTCTCAAAATCATCATGTACGAATATACTTGTTTCCGGAATGCTCTTACTCATCTTAGAAGCTATCTCCATATCCATCTCAGCATCTTCCTCGTATCCTCCAGCTTCAATAGGACCTTGAAGCCCCATAAGCATGTGATGGTGAACAGCTACAGGCTTCTTAACGCCAATCTTTGATGCAAGCTCTCTAGCCAATATGTTTGCACGCCTCTGGTCTAAGCCTAGCTGACATATATCTACACCCATATAGTATATGTCTGATACCTGCATCGCTGGATATATTATCTGGGCGGCTTCCTGCATCTCTCCCTCCTTCCTACCCATGATAGGTAGAGCTCTTAAAGCCCGCTTCAAGGTCATATTCTTAGCAACAAGAATAACGTATCTCCAATAATCTCTACTATTTACCAAATCATTAGCCCAAACAATCTCAACCCTAGATAGGTCTATCCCCGCAGCTCTCCAAACTTCTATGAAGTATTCTCCAACCTTCCTTATCTTCTCTAAGTCTCCACCCATTTTGTTATTTATCATCGCATGCCAGTCTGCCAAGAGGAGCTTGAATTTGCATCCAGCTTCAAGCATATCCTGAAGCTTAATTGCTCTAAGTACGCCGAATGGTAAGTGAGCTAAACCGCTAGGTTCAAATCCATCGTAAGCAACTGGGTGAGCCTCTGTTTCAAGGAGAATCTTTAGTTCATCTAGTGTTATAACTTCTTCGGTGGGCGGTTTAGTTATCAGCTCAAGCCTTTTCTCTAAATCCATCTTTCACCATTGAAATCGGATAGGATGCATGAATTAAATCTAACGGTTTTGCATGGCCATACTAGAAAAATCGAGTATTTTGTATAAGGAGAGGTTTTGCAGCACCTGTTTCTTATTTTTCTTGGCCATAAAATCTCTTAAAAGAAGAAGCCTAAGCTTTATAGGAGCGGTTTAAGACTGTCTATGCCGCCCCGCTACCTAACACTAAAAAATTAGAGATTCATTATGTAGTATTTTCCCATCGCTGTCTTAGTTAAAGTTCTCATATTCATGTTATGCTCCACTTTTAGTGGAGTGTAAATCTTTTATTAACAGGTGTAAACATCTGTAAGATGGTGGAAGAAGCTAGGAGAGAGGTCTAAGAAATGGAGTATAACGTTTATCCCGTTCGAAAGGTCATTAAGAGGGATGGGAGAGTAGTTGATTTCGATGAGAATAGGATAAGAGAAGCAGTAAGGAAAGCAATGGTCCATGTAAATATGTATGACGAGGTAACATTAAAACAAGTCGTCGACTATATTCTAAAGATAATAGCTGAAAAATTTGGTTATGAGAGGATACCTCATGTTGAAGAAATACAGGATATTGTTGAGCTCACTCTAGTTAAATTCGATTTATATGAGGTTGCAAAAGCATACATAATATACAGGAAAGAAAGAGAGAAAATTAGAGAAGAAAAGAAAAGAATCTTGGAGAAAAGCTATGTAGATGAAGTAGACAAAGTTTTCTCAGTAAATGCTCTTAGACTAATGGCAAGCAGATACCTACTAAGAGATGAGAAAGGAAAACTCGTAGAAGGACCTAAAGAAATGTTTAAGCGTGTTGCCGCACTCATCGTTATACCAGATATTCTATATGACCCCCAAGTATACGATATTAGTGGTAGCCAGCAACCTCATCCATGGGAAGACTTTGATATTGATGCATGGAGTGGAAAGCTAGGTTTAGGTAGGCTCCCAAATGGGGAGTTTGATTTCAAGTGGAATAGATGGCATTTAGAAAGGATGAAGAATCTCTATGATGAACTTAACTCCAATGGGCATATGAGGGTTCCGTGGGCAGTCTTCCTAAAAATGCTTATAGATGGATTCTTTGAGAAATATCATAGCAACTGTCTACAATATTATAAGTTAATGGTTGATAAGAAGTTTATGCCGAATAGCCCAACATTATTTAATGCAGGCACAAGGCTTGGACAATTGTCAGCATGCTTCGTCTTAGATATAGATGATGATATTGAATCAATAATGAATGCAGCTAAGGATGCTGCAATAATCTTCAAGTCAGGTGGTGGGGTGGGAATAAATTATTCAAAACTTAGACCTGAAGGAGACTTAGTTTTCTCTACATTTGGTGTAGCTTCTGGTCCAGTCTCTTTCATGAGAATTATAGATACGGTTACTGACGTAGTTAAGCAGGGTGGGAAACGTAGAGGAGCAAACATGGGTATACTTGAGATCTGGCATCCAGACATAGAAACTTTCATCCACAGTAAAGAGAAAGAAAACTTTCTTGAAAACTTCAATATCTCAGTCTTAATAACACCAGAATTCTGGAAATATTACGAAGAGAAGAAACCCTTCCCACTGAGAAATCCTAGAGATGGTACAGTATGGAGAACAGTAGACCCTGAAAGACTATTTAGGGAAATAGCTGAAGCTGCGTGGAGAACAGCTGACCCAGGAGTACTATTCCTAGACAACATCAATAAACATAATATCTTCAAGAGGTTCTTAGGTGATATAAGATCAACGAACCCCTGTATTACTGGAGATATGAGGATACCGACTTCTATAGGTCTTGTAAAACTATCAGAACTTTACTCACTGTATCATTCAGGGAAAGATGTAGAGGTATTATCGGATAATAGAGCTCTTCAATATAATATCATTACGATTCCGCATGGAATTCTTTCAAGAGAATACTGTGCTCCAGGGACATCTTTAAGAAAAGCTGTTAAAGTAGTTAAGACCGGTATAAAGCCTGTTTATCAAGTAATTACTGAACATGGTTACGTATTGAAAGCAACTGAAGACCACATGATCTTAACTAGGAGAGGATGGGTCCCCCTCAGGGAGCTAAAAATCGGAGATGAGCTAATGATACAATCCGGTGAGGGTGGCTTCGGAAAGATAGGCTCCGAAGGTCTTGGAAGAATACTCGGATGGTTCGTAGGAGATAGCAGTATTTCTGGTAATAGAGTAACTTTATGGTTCTACTGTAAGGACGGGAAAATAGCCTTGGATCTTGCAAGAGATATACATAACATATTCCAGTTAAAAGTAAATGTAAAGAGAGCAGAAGATGGGGACGCTTTCTTCATAACATCTAGAAAACTATATCGATGGTTAACGGAATTGGGAATACTTAATCGATTAAGAGTACCAGAAATAGTATTTAAGGGGACTAGAGAGATGCAGAAAGGATTCCTACAAGCTTTATTCACTGCTAATGGTAAAGTAGATACTGGTAACAGAGGATGCAGTATAAGATTAACAAGTATCTCGATGGATTTACTGAGAGATATCCAGCTACTACTTCTAAACTTCGGTATAGTCTCTAAAATCCGTGAAAATAGAAGTGAAGCCCAGTTAAGGATTCTCTCCAATAGAAGGGGAAGACGTAAACTATATAGGCGCCAAGCATATCATGAACTCTCAATAGACAAACAGAATGTAAACTTATTTGCTGAAAAGATAGGGTTCTTAGATAAAGGAAAACAGAGGAAGCTAATCTACTGGATTAAGAAGAAGAGGAATAGTTATGTCGAGAAATACATTACTAGGGTTAAGAAGATTGAGTATGTTGGGTTAGAAGAAGTCTACGATATTACTGAACCTATAACGAATAGTTTTATTGCAAACGGAGTCTCTGTTCACAATTGTGGTGAGCAGCCTCTGTACACTTATGAGTCATGTAATCTTGGAAGCATTAACTTGTATGCTTTCGTAAGAAAAGTTAGAGGGAAATATGATGTTGATTGGGATTCCTTAAGGGAGGCGGTTAAGTGGTCTATTAAGTTCCTAGATAACGTGATAGATGTTAATAAGTATCCTCTTGAGCAGATTGAGTATAAGACGAAGAGAAGTAGGAGGGTGGGTTTAGGAGTCATGGGTATGGCCGATATGCTTTTCGCACTTGGAATACCATATAATAGTGAAGAAGGCTTCCAGATGATGAGTAAGATAATGGAGTTTATAGCCTTCCATGCTTACAAGACAAGCATAGAACTGGCTGGAGAAAGAGGAGTATTCCCATTATATGATCAATCAGATTACCCGAAGGGTGTATTCCCGATAGAAGGATTCAACCATCCTGAGTGGTGGACACTACCATGGAGAGAACTAGCTGGAGAATTAAAGAAGAAGGGTATAAGGAATAGCCATGTAACAACAGTTGCACCTACAGGCAGTATATCCATGCTGTTGGATGTCTCATCGGGGCTTGAACCCCAATTTGCACTAGTATACGAGAAGAGAGTAACCGTTGGAACATTCTTCTATACAGACATAGAGTTTGAGAAGCAACTTAAAGAACGCGGTTTACTCAATGAGAGTATATTGAAGAAAGTTGCAGAGAATGGAGGCTCAGTACAAGGACTAGAAGAAATACCTGAAGATATTAGGAAAGTCTTCCTAGTAGCATATGATATTCCATGGTGGGATCATATTAGAGCACAGTATGAGATTCAGAAATGGGTTGATGCTTCTGTTAGTAAGACGATAAATATGCCTGCATGGGTTACTGTAGAAGATGTTATGAAAGCATATATCTTCGCTTATAAGCTAGGGTTGAAAGGCATAACAATATATAGAGATACTAGTAAAGCTGCTCAAGTTCTCGTAACTCCATCCCAGAGGTTAAGCAAGTATATAGCTCTAACACCAAATAAGACGTTGGAATTAATGAAGCAGTTAGGTATAGAGCCTCCTAGGATACATAATGAATCAAAAGAGAAATCAAGTGAAGTTAGTAAACCAGGAGTAAAATTAATAATTACAGAGATTGGTGGAGCTGAGGTAGCTGTTGAAGAAGAGAAGAAAAGCATGTTAAAGCCTTCCACTAGAAGAGTTGAGAAATGTCCAGTCTGCGAAAGTATAAACTTAATCTATCAAGAAGGATGCTTAAAATGCTTAGACTGTGGATGGGCTAACTGCGTCATTGCATAAATAATTTGAAAGCTATCTAGAAGCTGGAGCCTTTCTTATCAATCAATCTACATATTCAATGTTATACTTGATATCTTTTCTCTACCAATTATAGGTTCAAGTATCGTTTCTGCAGCTCTCTCAAGCATCTTCAAGTATTCTCTAGTATTATACTCTCCCATCCTATAGAGCTGCGGAGGAGTTGCGCTAATCCATCTACCACCAGTTACTACATATCTTACTGATTGACCTGGCTCTATCATGTATCCTAATGATTCAAGTTTTCTAGCTGCAGTAGCATGTAATACTCTATTCACATACTCTCCTGTATGCCTACTTAAGCTCTTCGTAATGATTAAATCCTGTATAGATGCTCTGCCTAGAATAATCATTTTAACATATTCTCTGTAGAGTTCTAAGCATTCTAAAGCTTTCTCTTTAAGTTCTCTTAATGTATCTGCTTTAGATAGCTTTTCCAGCATCTGTAGCTGCATCTTCTTAACTATAAGTGGGGTATCCCTCCTCCTAGCTTCTATCCCCCTATACTTCAATGTATCATTAAATAGTGCTCCAAAATATCTGTTATTAACAGGCTTAAATGGATTTACCTTAGATTTTAAGAAGATTATCCATTTGTATCTTCCTTCATAGCTTACTGGTAGTTTAAGTCTATCTTCTATCATCTCCACTAGCTTTATGTAATCATCATCGACAGCATCTTCCTTAACTATCCAGAGTGAATCAATTAAGCCGTGAACTACTTTAAACCCTGATTCTTCAACAATCTTTATAGTTTTAAGGAGGATATCCCTAGCTAATGCACATACAGATAGATGAGCTTCTCTCGACCCAAATTTTGCTTTCCTAAAACCTAAGTATCCGAAAGCAGTTACTAGTATCCATTTTAATGCATCTGCTCTCCTACCATAAACATATCTCAGATATGGATCGTCCGCTTCTCTACATAGTTTCTTATATTGTAGCCGCTTCTCCAATGGTAGCTCTATAGCTCTTGGAACGACTCCTCTCCATCTCCTACATATATTGTAGCCTAATTCAGGAATTTTTATTCCATTGTCTCTACAGCATTCACAGTTAATTGTCTCTCCGGAGATATTGTACCTATACATTAGCATGGGGTAAAGACTCTTGAAATCTATTTCTCCAATATTCCAGTATATTTCAGGTTTAGCATCAAGTATCAATCCACCTCTATCAGCTATATTGAGATGTCTTCCACTCATGTAGTTTTCTCTACATGGTATCCATGGTAAAAGTATTCCAAGCTTATAGGCTTCATAATATTGAAGAGATGACATACATGAACCAATAGTATACCTTGAAGCATCCTGGATAGGTATCCTACATACTCTAGAGATCTCCAGTACCCCGTCCATACCTGTCTCTTGATAGAGCATTGAGTTAGAAGAGTCTATGTGTATTCTCCCCCTAAGCTTAAACCCCTTAAACTTATGGTATACTCTACCATAACTAAAGTAAGATTTGGATACTGTCTCTAATCTAGGGCTACAATCTAATCTTCCAAGTTTTAGCTTAACATTATTCACTCTAGATCTATAGTAGAGGTAGGGTATGAGGAATGAGTCTCCACACTCAGTTATGATTACATCGATGTCTAGGGAATCCAGTATTCTAGATAATTCTCCAAGAATAAATTCTTCTGAAGAATCTAATACTATCTCTTCGCCTTGGATCTTTAATGATACTTCAGTAAGCTTATCATGGAAGGATGGTAGAAGATTGCTGGGAGATATCTTAACATCAAGATATGCTATCTTAATCCATGAAGTATCATAGTGGAAGTCTTTAACATTATCTAAGATTTTGAAAGTATTTCTTGAATACTCTATGTATGCAGTAGGGTATAGATTGTAGTAGTATAGGAATTCCTGCATTGATGGTAAGTCTACGTTGAATACATTGTAGAATCTATAGCTACCAATATCCAAGACTTCTCTAGCTAGCTTCTTCCTCTCTCCAAATGGTACCTTAACCTCTAATACTGTCTCTAGAGAACCTCTTGGATGGATGTTTTTCTCAACAAATTCTAATTCATACTTACTTGAAATAATCTTACTAAGCTGGACTAGTTTATCGAATGGTCCTGCAACATAGATTCTAGGCATCCACTTAATCTTTTCTACTTCTATTCTTCCATCTCTTCTCTTCATCCAGACAGCAACTTCATCTCTACTTATAGGATGAACATCAAGGAGCCAGCCTCGCATCAATCTTCATCTCCCGTTTTAATTCTTTCTCTAAAGCCTTCAATCTCTCTTCATGAGATAGAAGCCCCGACATAATAAATAGGTCAAATACATCTCTCTCAGGATACATTGATGCTGCATGAGAATACCTATAAACGTAACCAACTAAACTATCAAATACTTCTCTCTCATCTCTTAGTAGAGCTCTCCTAAATTCTCCCCAACGTTTAAGCTCCAGCTCAAGCCTCTGCCTATACGTTAAAGTAGTCCTACCCATACTCTATATGCAAGCTTAAAACATTGTTTATAAGCTGGAGAGATTACTGAAAATGGCGAGCCTTATCTAAAAATGGGTTGCAACTTAAATAGAGAAGATTAAAGTAGAGGGGAATTGGCCATATCTTAAACTAGGCAATTAAACTTAGTTTAGTAGCCTATCCACCCACATATAGGTGGAGACGGCTCTGCTTCGTGCTCTCTAGACTCAAAGAACCACATAAAGGGATAAGAATCTAAACCTATTCCTAAAGCTCATCTCTTACGATACTGATATACTTGTGTGCGTGTAGGGACCACATATCCTTTACATCTCTCCTAAGCTCTTCAGTAGTGGTATTGTAAGACGCATAATTCAGTGTCAAAGGTCTAGCAATCGCTCCTGATACGCCTTAAGCTTGTTTAAGTGTTTCTCTATTTAGATGGAAGCCTTGATGTAGGAGTTTTTCGATAATTTGTATTGCCTTCCTTTTACTAATGATTCTATGTATCTTGAGTTGGATTGTTATCCAGGGGTGCCGGTTTTTTCAATCCCAATTCTTCCGCTGCTTTATTCCTCTTTTATCATCTATTATGGTGATTACTGATGATAAAGGTTCTTGCTGTGTTAATAGGGTTGCTACTGCTAGAACGCTTACTTCACCTTACCCTAACTAGGCTTTCTTAAACCGATTTCCTTCATAATCTCGTCTGACCAATGGCTTGTTAGTATACTTCTTCAAAGCTTTCTTGAGAAGGATGAGAGTGTTTAGGCAGCTCCTACCATATGAGGCAACATGTATTTTAAGGCGGCTAAAACCTTAACCATCCTACTTTTCTATTACGCCTAAAATAGCCAGTTATCATGGCACAGTATCCATGCATGGAAGACAGAAGCCCTTAACCCTCAAACATAACCTCCCATCCAGACACTATCTATTACCAAACAATAGAATATTACTCTCCATCCCAACACAAATTTAGCATTGATTTATCGTGAACAAAAAATTAAAATGTGGTTGAAGACTAGATACAATAATGGATGATAATGTATAAGGAAAGATTAAATGAGTATATAGAGAGATTGGATGAAGAAGAAGCAAGAGACTTATTCATGCTCATTGAATTAATAAGACAAGGTAAAAGGGTGTGGGAGGAGGATCCTGGACTTGCATATCATCAATATTCAAAGCATAGTAGATTTCGTATTTTTATGTCTCCAAGAAGGAGTGAGAGAGGTCCTCTCCCCCCTCTTATTAAGAATTACAGGAATGCTCGAAATATCAAGCTGCCAGATCCAGACCTCTCATTAGTATCGAATCCGATTGGTGATAGCATAATTAAGAGGAGGTCGTTTAGAGATTTTAAACCAAGAGTGATGCCTATCAATGTACTTTCAACATTACTACACTTATCTGTAGGTATTACTGGATGGGATAACCATTGGCCTCTTCGAGCCTATCCCTCGGCTGGAGCATTGCAGCCAGTTGAGACTTACATTATAGCAAACTATGTAGATACGATTAACATGGGTCTGTATCATTACAATGTATTAGATCATTCGCTAGAAATACTAAAAGAGGGGGATTTCCGTAAAAATATTGTTGATATCGCGCTTGACCAGGATTTCCTTTATAATGCCTCCATTATATTAATACTCTCAATCGTTTATGCGAGAACATTATGGAAGTATGGCGATAGAGCATATAGATATGCACTACTTGATACGGGAGCATCTATGGAGAACATATACTTAGCGGCTACAGCTATGAATCTCGGAGCATGCGCTATAGGTGCATATTACGATGACGACCTAAATAGTTTATTAGAACTTGATACAAATACAGAGATTACCCAAGTCATGGTCGCTGTAGGATATAAAGAATAGCTCTTTACCAATGAAGCAGATTATCCTACTTTGAAAAAAGCTTTTAGTAGACATGAATTCATGAAGCTTCATAATCTGTATGTGATCCTGCCAACCAGCTAATACTCCTCCTTGAGTTTCTTTATTATTGTGAATAGATTTCTTGTCATTTCATGCTGATGCACAATCTTTCATAGTGTCGTAGAATCTCCTAATCTTCTTTTTAGGTATCCGGATAACCTTTTAGCAGTATTCCTTAAACTGAATCTCTGCAGAAAATATTCTTGAGAATCTATGGAACCATCTCCTAACACTCCCACGGGAAGCCATAGTTACAAGGTATCTCTCTGAGAAGTCTCTAAAGCTTAAACCAGCAATATGAAACATAACTGAGTAAGCCTTCTCACCCAAAGGATAATTATTAAACCTGAATAGCTTAGATATCCTATCAAGGACTAATTCAAGACATACATAAGAAAACATAACAGAAACTTAAGCATAGACGAAAGAGAGAAAAAGTCTAAGTAAAAGCTGACAGGATCGTATGAACTATGGAAATTTAAATATTGTGAAAACCTCAATAGTAAATGATATATGATGTTATGACGTTGGCATAGAAAGAATAATAGGTGATGGAGGGTCAGGTTTTCAGAATGTCTAGGTCTTTCACAGCATGCTTGGTTATCTCGATTGAACATGCATTATATCTTGTACAGAAATCTTCGCATCTCTCAGCCCATATCTTCTCTCTATATCTGAGACCGCATCTCTCACAAACGTATAGTATTTCATTTGAAACTCTTACTTCCTTAACCATGTTCCTGAAAGATGAATTCTAAACTATTATATAAGAATTGTAGTTATACATCAGTCTAATATTGTAGTTTTGGGAGTTGGGTTGATGAGGAGATTGAGAAAATGGAGATTATTCATGATGCTCTACTATGGTTTCGTAATTTCTAGATGACAATGTTAATATTTACGGTGTTTCACTCCATAAAACGATGATAATGAATTTACTTAATATTCTCTCAGTAGATTTCTCTGAAACACTCAATTCCTTAATATTCTTCACGCTTACTTCTGCATTACTTGCAGTTTTCATGCATAAGAATAGAGAGAGAATAGTTGAAGCATATGTTATAATGGGTTTTCTAGTAACATTCTTCTTATCTATACGTCAATTCTTCTCAGTCTCTTCTAGTGGACCAGTTAAGATCTATGCATCTCAATACCAGCTAGTATCTTCTCAAATATTCGTTGACAATCTCTCAATATATATTGCATCAATATTCGTATTCATAGGTCTCATGGCTTCTATATTCTCAGTAAAGTATATTGAGGAGAGGAAGAGGGAATACTATCCCCTCTTGATAGCTATGGTTACAGGGATGGTTGGTGTAGTATTTTCAGGAGATTTTGTTACATTATTCATATTCTGGGAAATGATGAGCTTGACTGCATATGTTTTAGTAGCATTCTTCTATAATAGATGGGAAGCAGTAGAAGCATCATTCAAGTATTTGATAATGAGTACAGCTGGAACAGCCTCGATACTCTTCGGTTTATCACTCCTCTACGGTATGGCTGGAACACTATCTTTTACAAGCCTAGCAGAAATATTGAGGATGCCCGACTTCCGGAATAATTCTTGGACATATCTTTCAATAGCATTGTTAGTAACTGGTTTTGGGGTAAACGCGGCCATGGCTCCATTCCATAGCTGGCTACCTGATGCTCACCCTGCTGCACCAAGCCCTATAAGTGCAATGCTTTCAGGAGTTGTAATCAAGACAGGTGTATATGCAATGTATAGAACATTAACATTAATATTTCCATTAACATTATATAATTGGCAGATAGGCTTAACCCTATTTGCAGTAGCTACCATGATTGTAGGAAATACTCTTGCTATGCTTCAAAACGATATTAAGAGGCTACTAGCTTTCAGCAGTATAGCGCACATAGGGTACATAGTGTTTGCATTAGCAATAGGAACGATACCAGGGTTAACTGGGGGCCTACTCCACATTCTAAATCATGCTTCTATGAAAGCCCTCCTCTTCCTCTCAGCAGGTGCATTAATACATACAGTTAAGACGAGAGACCTGGATACATTAAGTGGGATAGGTAGAAAGATGCCTATAACTGTTACATGCTTCTCAATAGGAGCTTTCTCGCTTGCAGGAGTACCAGGGCTAAACAGCTTCGTAAGCGAGTTCCAGATAATAACAGCTGCAATAGATGCTAAACTATACATATACGCAGCAATAATGATATTCAATGTTCTTCTTGGAGCAGCATACTACCTTAGAGTAGTCCAGATCCTCTTCGTCCGCCCTCCTACAGATGTCTCACAGAAAGCAGTAGAAGCATCACCGATAATGCTTACTCCGCTCATAATCCTATCAATACTAGCAGTAACCATAGGAGTATATCCTGGACCATTCGTAGAAACTCTAAGAAAAATCGCTGAAAACCTCCTATCATCCTCCTGATAACAGTATGGTTACCTATCTATTTATCTATCTTATCCAAAACGGCTAATAACTACTATCAGATAATTAAATGTAGAGGGAAGTTATAGATGTCTAAGAAGCAGGATAGGGAGAAGACGTACAGAGCAGACGTAATAAAACAGGAAGTACTAGAGAAATTAAAGAAGCTTGGTGAAAAAGTCTATAGAGACCTCTCTAAAGGAGAGTTCCCTGAGCTGAATATCCCTTCTAGGACAACTAAGAATATTATCTATGATGAAAAGTTGAGACAGTATGTTCTAGCTGGTAAGATGAAGGAGAGAACAACTAAGAATATTCGTCATCTCAGACCGTTTGCTCAACTACTCTGGATAGCTTCATTCAGTAAGAGGCTAATTGAAGCATCTAAAACCTCCACTCTAAGAGATACATACTATGTAGCTATAGGTGAGGGAATAGATTTCGAAGATCAGGATGAGAGTGATGAAATGATAATGGAGCTGGAAAGCATCATAGACTCTCCTAGAGAAGACTTCCACATCTTCCCAGAGGAACGTGCATCAATATACGGAGACCTAGTAATAGAGTATACTGTTCCAGGATTCAGAGGCAAGCGGGTAGACCTTTCATCACACCCAGATGGTTTTGCTATAGGTCCAGCTCTTACAACAGCTGAATTTGTAAAATGCGGTGCAGAAGTATTATTTGTAATAGAGAAAGGCGCAGTCTTCAGTAGGTTCGTTGAGGAGGGAGCAGATAAAAAGTATAAAGCATTACTTCTACATACTGCTGGTCAGTCACCACGTAATGCTAGAAAATTGATTAGACGTATACATGAAGAATTAGGTCTCCCAGTCTACGTTTTTACAGATGCAGACCCATATGGAGTCCACATAGCTTCAGTTCTTATACATGGTTCTGCTCTAAGCGCTCATATAAAAGGAATAAATGTTGCAGATGCAGTATGGGCAGGTGTATGGGCATCAGATATCACAAGGTATAGGCTCCCATCAATGAAGCTAAACGATCAAGATATTAAGAGACTCCAAGAATTAGAGCAGGACCCTAGATACCAGAACGACCCATGGAGGAGGGAGATAAAAGAATTCTGGAAGATAAAGAGAAAAGCAGAACTAGAAGCATTCAGTAGATATGGATTAGATTTTATTGTTAAAGAATTCCTACCTGAGAGGTTAGCGGAGCTACAGAAACGTTGAAGCTCTTAGAAAACTGGCCAGCTATATTAATCGAGAAACCTAGACCAGCTATAGTAATATCAGACGTACACTTCGGATTCGAGGCAGAACTCGCAGATAAGGGGATAAGAGTACCATCTCAGACATGGAAGATTACAGAGCTATTGATAAAGCTGATCGAAGAACAAAACCCTCAGGAAATCATTATACTAGGTGATCTAAAACATAAGATCCCGGTTTCCTCATCAATTGAATGGGAAGAGATGCCTAGAGCAATAGAGAAGATAAGAGAAACTGGGGTTGAAGTAATACTGGTTCCCGGCAATCATGATGGAGGCATAAAAAAGATCCTAGGGAACACTGTTAGATATGCTCCGAGTAGTGGTCTACTCATTGAAGGTGAGAGGAGAATCTTTATGTATCATGGACATAGATGGCCTAGCATAGATATAGTTAAAAGCGACATAGTTTTTATGGGTCATCTCCACCCAATGATAAACCTCAGAACAGATGTAGGAAGCATAATTAAGAAACCTGTATGGATGCTGATAGAAGGAGATAAGAGAAACTTGGTTGAAACATTCAGAGAGAAATATGGTATAAGATTGAAAGGACGTGGAAGAATCAATTTAATAATTATGCCTGCCTTCAACCCAATACTTACAGGAATATCGGTCAATAATATAAAACCAGAAGATAAGCTGTGGCCCCTAATAAGAACAAATAGCTTCTCAATCTCACTAGCTGAAATAATCCTATTGAGTGGGCAAAACCTTGGAAGACTAGAACAGATTGAGAAGATAACAGAGGATACATTATGACCCAAGATGAACTAGACTCAAAAGCTTTAGAAGCTATTAGAGAGAGCCGGGTTAAACTATACATCTTTAAACCAAGTGGGAGGAAGATGTGGATAGTAGTCGGTAAACATGGACGCTACCTAGTTTTACCAGATGCAGAATACTGTACATGTAACGACTTCTTCTTTAGAGTAATGAGTGGGGAGAAACCATCATGCTACCATATACTAGCTGTTAAGAAAGCAGTTAAAGAAGAAACATATAGCATCGTAGAAAGAGAAGATACATCATATAAGAAGATGCTTGAAGACCTCCTCAAAGAAGGGGATAGAACAAGATAATAAAATATTTAGTAGCAGCTTGAGAATTAACTAAGAAAAATCACGGAGATTGAGAAGAGTTTACGGAGAAGACGCCCCCAGTAATAATATCATCTATAAGTAATACAGAAACAAAACAGGTTAAACCATCACTTCATAATATCATCAGCATTTATTAATTTTGCTGAATATAGTTCCATACTTTCTCGCAACTCTCGTAGCACTGGATTTTCCACCTTTTTTATTGAAAAATTTATTTCTAACTTTGACGATATTAACTAAAGGGTACCTATGCCGAGATGTCAATTATGCGGTAGGAAGACAGAGAAACTCTACTATATCGAGGGAAAGAGAGTATGTGATAAATGCAGATCTAGGATGAAATCTTAAATTAACATGGATATTCTAGGAAGAAGATGCAAATGCTTCAAATGATGTGCCTTATTAAGTTATAAAATAAAGATGGAGTAAAAATTAATGTTAATCCTGCTTTCAAGGTTTGATAATTTAGATTGTTGGTCTGATTATTAAATGAAGACTAAGACCTGACTACTTTTTTGAAGAAGTTTTGTATTATTTTGTGCCCTGAAGGTTCTACTCTTTCTCCTATCTTGATTCTCTCTGGATGGAATTGAACTCCATAGAATGGTTTACGTGTATGTTTAACAGCTTCTACTTCACATGATGGTGAATCTGCAAGTATTATGAATCCAGCTCTCCCAAGACTATTCTTCAATACGTAGTCATTATGAAATTCAGCTAATGGGATTATGTCTCCTTCTCTGAATCCATAAAATATCTCATCTACCTCAATAACTCTTACATCCTCAAATACATTTCTTACAGGCTCTTTTAACGCTGCAGGCTCAGCGCCGAATGCCCAGCATAATAATTGATGCCCAAAACATATACTGAACAATGGTACTTCTAGATCCATTATCAATCCAACTACTCCACTGAATCTTTCTCTATGTTGAGGGTTCACTATCCTTGCTTCGGACCCGCTTAAAACAATAGCATCTACATCTTTTGAAACTTTTTCCAAGAAGTCGACATTGCTATACTCTACTATCTCACATCGACTAAACTTACTGATAGCATCATATAATTCACTTATCCTTGTAGATTCTAGATAACAGTTCACTATCAGTGTCTTAACCATCTAAAATTAGCTATCAGCAAATATTATAAAATCCTTTCTTTAAAGATTTTAATGAAAATCTGCAGGTTATATACTATCTGAAAGATATATAGCTGGGATAGTAAGATAAGTGTTTAGAGGTATTCTCTCATGGGGAATCTGGAAGAAGGATTGAGATGGGTCGATCAAGCTGAAGCAGACCTTAAAACTTCTAGAGATTGCCTAAAGGATGGGAACTACTATGCTTCTGCCTTCTTTGCCCAGCAATCCGCTGAAAAATCTCTGGAAGGATCTCTATACTCGAAAGGTTATAGAGCAATTATTACAAGTTCGGTGCTCGATCTACTAATTGAATCTACAAAGTTTGAAAAGTTTTTGAAAGATTCATAGACTATGGAAAAGAATTAGATAAGCATTACATTGGTTCACGATATCCAAATTTTTATCCTTCTGGAGCACCCTATAGATACTATGATAGAGAGGTAGCTGAAAAATGTCTAAGTTATGCAGGGTTGATCTTGAACGAAGTGAAGAAATTTTTTCTAAGATAGAAGAGTATAAGCAGGTTGCTATCAAGAAGCTGAAACCACATGCCATAATACTTTATGGTTCATTTGCTAGAGGGGATTTTAATGAAAGTTCTGATGTAGATATGGTAGTTGTAGCAGATTTTAAGGAGCCCTTCTTAGATAGGATTAAACTACTCTTAGATTTAAATGATGAAATAAAGCTACCGCTAGAACCTGTAGGCTATACTGTAGATGAGTTTTCGAAGATGTTCTTGGAGGGAAATAGTTTTATTCTCGAAGTAGTAGAGAAAGGCAGGATACTCTATCTTTCAGAGTAGTCTTCAATCTACGAACTCTTAAAAACTAGAATGCGAAATAATTCTCTATGTTTATTCAGGAACTTATAATCTCGGATTTTCTAATCTTGAAACAAACTTATTTCCTTTAATGAAGAATCTCAATTTTATGGGTAAATCCTTCTTTACATTAATCCTGTAAGAATCCTGAATCTCGAATCCATAGTCTATGTTTTCTATGATTTGGATTTTGCTTATTCTCTCTGTAACATCTATACCATTTAGATCCTTCGTTATTGCTAAAGCTTTCGTGAGTTTTCCCGGTCCATTAGTTAATGAATAAATGTTTCTTATGCCTCTATTCTTCATCATTATCTCTACTCCTTCCAGTGGTTCTAGAGCTCTTATCAAGACTGCTCCAACTTCATCTTTTGGGTGAGCTACTATGTTTAAGAGCCAGTTACCGTGAACCATGTAAATAAACGTCTTCCCAACATCCTTGAACATTAACTCATTAAACTTCTTCCTACCTTTATATGCTCTAGATGCTGGATCATCTTGACCATAATATGCTTCGGTTTCAACGATCACACCTTTCAGAGATACGTCATCAAGCCTCCTAACTAATATCTTCCCAAGAAGTTCTCTAGCAACTTCAGCGGGATCTCTTTCATAAAATTCTCTAGATAGTACTCTCCCACTCATATCTATTGAGCTAAAATTCGATAAGCATCTATAATAGTCATTCTCTTCTAAGCTTCTAGGAAGCGTTTCTAGATGTATCTGGCTAGTATTTCTTTCTTTTTCTTCTTATTCAGCCAAGCTATTATGAATTCTTCAATCATCTTTCTATTTCTAGGGTCTCTCCAAGCATACTCTAGTGCTTGGCACTCATTAACCCCGCCTATTAATCCAAAATACATTAAGAGGTCATAGTATAGTTCTTCAGTTTCACGTCTACTCAACTGGATATGCATCTGGGAGAGGATTGAAGATAAAACAAGTATACTCATCCTACTACCACCTATCATGTATTAACCACTAATGTATAAGCTTTCCGTAATATCAGTTTAATGTTTGAAGAACGTCGTGTTGAAGCAGTAGAGCTATAGTTGTTATGAGTTTATAAAGGGAAGAAAAAATAGTAGCACTAGATGAAAAGACACCTACTTTGTATCCCATGTACGATTAGAGCTGCATACGATATAGCTGCTAGAGCTACTCATGATGAAGAATTACAAGAGAAGGTTGTCATAGAAGTCTTGAAATGGTTGAAGAAAGTATCTAAGGATAAAGAAATTACACCTAATATACTTCATACCTATGCATTTAGAGTTGCTAAGAGGATTACTGGAAACAATGACCCATTTGATAGATTAAAGAAGGAATCAAATGATCTTGCGGTTCAGCTTATCCCTCATCTGAAAAGCGAATATGAGAAGAGAAGCTTTAGGGATGGTTTAAGGCTCGCTGCTCTAAGTACTATATGTGGAAACTCGATAGATTTTGAAGTTGAAGATTACCATTTCTCATTTAGTAACTTAGTTAACCAGCTTAAAAACTGCTTAGAAGAGCCTCTAGCTATTAATGACCTAGATAAGTTAATGGTGCTCCTTCCAAGAGCTAAGAAGATAGTTTATCTCCATGATAATGCAGGTGAAGTCGTTTTCGATAAATTCTTCATAGAAGTTATCACTAGAAATTATCCTGTTAAAGTAGTTTCTGCAGTAAAGTCTGGTCCAGTACTCAATGATGCTACACTGAATGATGCAGCGCAGATTAAGCTAGATGAGTTTTCACAAGTTGTTACTACGGGGAGCGATTCTGTCGGTTTAGTCTTGAAAGAGTGCTCGGCAGAATTTCTAGAACATGTTAGAGAAGCAGACCTAATCATCTCTAAGGGTCAAGGATATTATGAAAGCTTAACTGAATTAGAGCATCTTCTAAGGAAACCTATACTCTACATGTTAAAAGCAAAATGTATCGTGGTTGCTAGATCTCTAAACATAAATGTTGGAGATAATGTTATAAAATTTTCATACATCAAGTAACTTATGATAGAATAGTGCTATAAGTAGTGGATCGGTCGCCACATGGATTTCTTAAAACCCTAACTCCTACTTCTTGAATTCTTTCTCTGTATCTCTTCTCTTTACAGCTCTATCAAATATAATCCAATTCCTATACCATTCTTCATTTTCCTTCTTTAGTAATTCTAGAACCCATCCAGTTAATTCTTTAGCTGTAATCTTTTCAAGCTTCTTCTCTAGAATCCGTGCTTCAACTATCTTAGCAATATTTCTAGCAGCTTCGACCGTAGCACCAGACTTTAAACAGCTTACAACAATCTTCTCAGGTATGAATTCTTCCTCACTCCCATCCCTCTTAACAACAACCACAGGAGACATCATACAACAGAATTAAAAACAAATATAAAAGATTTCACAGAAATACTAACCTATGGATTAGCTTAACAAGCACTTCGACATAATCTCCCATTAAACAATAAGTTTTTTAGATTTTAACTAATATTACTTCGGCGGGGAATTGAGAAAGCTTTTTATTGCTACTCTAGGATTTGATGAGAAATTCATCATTAGGTCATTAATAAGAAATGGGCTATCTATAGGTGATTCTATAATAATTTTTGCACCAAAAGGTTATCTTCAAGATGATAAATCTGCGAAAGCCGCCGAAGCTATTAAAGAGATAGTTGCAAAGATTCTCCCAAATATTGAGCTGAGGATTGAAGAATATAATCTCCGAGAAAACCTCGCGGAAGAGATCTGTAGAGTTAGAGACATAATCCTAAGCTACGAATTTGATGAGATAATTTCA
>JAKCEX010000008.1 GCA_023539395.1 Candidatus Geocrenenecus arthurdayi
GATTGTACGTAGCAAGGAGTGAGAATGCTTACTTAACTTGGAGTATCGTATTGATTAATGTTATTGTTTTTCTTCTAGTTAGGATGAACCCACGTCTTATCTTGGAGTTTGCAACTATCCCCTTACTGACTATTAGATTTTCTGAGCCTTATAGGTTACTGACTTCTATGTTTATCCACTTTGATGTTCTTCATCTTTTCTTTAACATGTTCGCTCTCTTCATATTTGGACCAGATATTGAGAAGGTTCTCGGAAAACTTCGTTACCTAGCATTATACTTTATAAGCGGTGTAATGGCTGCTATCATCCATGCATACTACATCTTTATCTTCTTCCCTATCATGACGTTATTAACTAGTCCTGCAATCGGTGCTTCAGGTGCAATTTATGGTGTAATGGCTGCGTATGGTGTATTATTTCCTATGAGGAGACTGATTGCTTTCATAGGTTTCCCAATAGTAGCCCCAGCAGTAGTTGTAATTGTAATACTTGCTTTAACACAGACACTGTATGCTTTAGTGGCTCCATATTCTCAAGTTGCTTATGCAGCTCATGTTGGAGGATTCATAACAGGGCTAATCATTACACTTGCCTACAAACCAGGTTTAAGAAGGATAATCCCCTATAGATATTTCTAGGAATAATATTGCATTCACTATATTGAGTGTTATACAGACTTAAATATGGCCCTCACCCTAGAAGAAGTTGACATATACAATAAGGTAGCAGAGGTCATGTAAATGGTTCTTGACCAATTTAATCTTACTAGAAGGATCCCGAAGAAGACTGGTGTATTTGGTTATACTCTTGCTTACTCAAAAGATATTATTGAGGCTATAGTTGAAGAAGTTATTCCAGATGATGAAAGAGAGGATGCAATTAAGGAGTATGGTTTAGGGAAACCAGTAAAGATTATTAAGGGTGGAGAGACACATTATGTTCTTCAAGTTATTAAAAACAATTCTTTAATCCGTTACCTCGTTAACTGGGGTAGAATGGCTTCTCTATGGCCAGCTCATTTAACAACTGCATGTTGTAGTGTAGAGTTTGGAGCGGTCTCAAGTTCGAGATATGACCCAGAGAGGTTTGGGTGGATACCTGCCACAGGAACCTTGAGGCAGTCAGACGTATTGTTGATAGAAGGAACAGTAAACATGAAGATGGCTCAAAGAGTTAGGATTATTTATGATCAAATGCCAAACCCCAAATGGGTTATAGCTATGGGGGCATGCGCAATCTCTGGTGGTCTCTACGCTAAAGACTCTTACAATGTCTTACAAGGATTGAATGACATAGTCCCCGTGGATGTATATGTTCCAGGATGCCCACCTAGACCTGAAACATTATTTCAGGGATTCCTACTTCTAAGAGACAAGATATTGAAATCGAGGTTGGAGTAGGATGACATGGGAGAAACTCAGAAAGATAATAGATGATGTAAAGGAAAAGTTTGGAGAAGATCTAGTGAGAGAAGTATACGTAGAGGGAAAGATAGCTAAGATTGTAGTAAAGAAAGAGTCTATAGTTGAAGTTGCAACATACCTTAGAGATACACATAAGTTTGACCATGTTAAGGGTGTAACAGGAGTGGACTTATCAAGATTAAGAGAAGGTGGAGGACCATATATCGAGGTATTATATCACCTCGGGAGTTTAGAAGATCCAGAATTGGATGACGTTATACTAAACATGTCAGTGATACTTGATATAGAAAACCCGATGATGAACTCTCTATATTCTATCTGGCCGAGTGTCGAGTTCCATGAAAGAGAAGTCTACGATATGCTGGGGGTAATATTCAACGGTCATCCAAAATTAGAAAGGATACTTCTCCCCGAGTACTGGATGGATATTCCACCTCTAAGGAAAGAATACAAGGTTCCTGGGAGAGAATAATTATGGTTTTGGAAGGAAAAAAGAAGATAGAAGTGTATGATACGGGTGGGCCGAGGTTAACATTCAGTTATGGTCCACAGCATCCTGGTACAGGTCACTTCAGGATGATCGTAACCATCAGCGGGGATACAGTCGTAGACCTTGAACCTGATCCAGGTTTCGTTCATAGAGGTGAAGAGAAAATGGCTGAGTATAAAACATGGATAACGAATATTCCACACTTGGAGAGACCAGCTATTCTCGATGCTGCTGGCATGGTTATACCGTATTGTTTAACAGTTGAGAAACTCATGGATGTAGAGATACCTGAGAGAGCAAAGTATCTTAGAACTATAGTAGCTGAATTAGACCGTATCGCAAGCCACTTGTATTGGTTCTCACTCTACGGAGTATTTCTAGGTCACACAACCATGTTCCTATGGTGTGTAAGTGATAGAGAATTCATTCTAGATATCTCTCAATTGATAACGGGTCAGAGGTTTACGCATGCATACTATGTACCTGGAGGGGTTAGAAACGATGCTCCCAAGCAGGTTCCTAAAGGATTAGTTAAAGAATTCAAGTATTACTATTCAAGATTGATAGGTAAAGAACCTAGCCAGGAAGAGCTGAGTGAAGACTTTAACAAGTATGTTTTAGCTGTAACGCATTTCATGGATCTAAGACTTGACCACTATTATGAAATGTTCTTTAATAGTGAGATATTCCTTGAGAGAGTACGTAACATAGGTGTTTTAAAGAGGGAAGATGCGATTAAGCTAGGTGTTCCTGGAACTACTCTCAGAGCTTCGGGAGTAAAGTATGATACTAGAGTGAATGACCCCTACGATGCCTATCCATTCTTAAAGTTTGAGATACCTGTCAGGAATGAAGGAGATTGCTATGCTAGAGCAATAGTTGGATACCAGGAAATAAGAGAAAGCTTGAAGATAATTAGACAAGCAGTTGAGCAGATGCCTGAGGGGCCATTCAAGCTAAAACAACACCCAGTAGTGATAAAGGTACCGAAGGGTGAAGCATTAGGTAGGGCTGAAGCAGCAAGAGGAGAGATAATCTACTATATTGTAAGCGATGGTACAGATAAACCATACAGGCTTAGAATGATAACTCCGAGTTTTAGACTTCTACCAGCCTTAAAACACCTTACAATAGGTGCTAGAATTGCAGACATACCACCAATATACTGGAGCCTAAACTACTGGCCCGTAGAAGCAGATAGATAAAGTAACTAACAATTGTAGTGTTGTAGTATATAGCCCGGGCCGGATTCGAACCGGCGTCCCCGGGTTTCTTCTCTATGCGGCCAATGATCCAAAGCCCGGGATCCCTAGCCCTCTTCTGACCAGATAGCTTGGCCGCTAGACGACCGGGCTTCCACTTTCTACTTATTGCAAGGTAGTTTTTGTAGTTTTTGGATATGGTATATTAGTGTCTTTAGGGTTATCGAGGGTTTATAGAATTAAATATAGCTGTGAATTTTCTTTCCATAAAACTTTTACTTAAATAGACGAAGATTATCTCTTATCTAGGAATGAGTAGTAAGTCTATCTCTGCAGCTATCTCGATCTTAGAAGATTTTGAGAAGAAGATTGATGAAATACTTTCTGAGAGTGAAGATTTCAAAAAGAAGATTCTAGAGATTGCAGAAGAAGAATCGAGAAAGATCCGGGAGAAAATAGTTTCCGAGATTAGAATCGAGCTTGATAACTTATTGAGGAATATTGAGGAGGAAGCTCAGAGAGAAGCTGAACAGTTATTAAAGAAAGCAGATGAAGAAGCTAAAAGAATCAAGGATAGATTTCACAGTAAAATAGATGAGATAATTAACCAAGTCTTGAAGATTTTATTTGAGGGAGAAGGCTAGCATGTCAACTACAAAGCTTGGAAGCCTCTACTCAATAGTACGAACATATGCTCTGAAGGGGATGCTGCTTGAATACCCAATATACGAAGATCTATCCAATTCAAGGAATCTTGGAGAGATGGTTGATAAGCTGAGACCAACAATCTACGGTAATGTGTTCGGAGAACCACCTAAACCATTAACCTCTGAGAATCTTGAGAAAATCTTTCTGACAAGCTTGATAGATACGGAGTACTCGCTTATCAAGTATATTCCTAGAGCTGTATTTCTTGAAAAATACTTTCTCAGACATATTTTCAGGAATCTTAAGATTATCCTTAAAGCTAGAGCTTTAGGAACACCATATGAAGAAGTATCCCCAAAGATAAATCTTAGAGCTGAAGAACATCTTAAGATGAGAGACTTAGTTGTTAAAGCATTAGTTGAGAAAGAGTTAGAGGCTACTGTAGAGACTCTTAGAAACACACTTATGTATAGAGATCTATTAAATGCATTAGAAATTTACCAGAAAGAGAAAGACCCACTAATATTCGAGACATCACTAGATAGGTCTTTCTATGAACAGCTATTCTATGCAATTAAGAAGATGAGGAGAGATGAGAGAAAACCATTAGAATCATTGTTAGCATATGAAATCGATGGATACATATTAACAGCAGCATTAAGATCTAAACTCTGGAATCTAACGCCAGCTGAAGCAAGAAAATTCATGTTATCTTCTGGAGTAAGAATTAATGGTAGAATGATTGAGAGAATGGTCCAAGCCGCAAACATTGAAGAAGTGCTTAGAGAGTTAGAAGATACATACTATGAAGACCTCTTAAAGATTATAGATCTTTCTCAGCCTCTAAGGACGGTAATTTCTATAGAATCATGGTTTAAAGAAGAATCCATAAAAAAGGCTAAGAAAACGTTCCTGCAGGATATATTCAAGCTGGCTATCATATACTCATTCATAAAACTTAAGGAAGTAGAAGTGAAGAACCTATCAGCGATAGCATTCGGAATAGAATATGGACTAACATCTTCCGAGATACTTGAAAATGTTAAAAGAATAATTTAAGATAATTCTTCTATTTTTAGGAGCTATGAAAAAGCGAATATACAAAGTCGTAGTATGTAGGAACTGTGGCCACATCCAGATAACTTATGCAGAAGCTAGCTATCGATGTTTCAAATGCGGTAAGATAGTAACGATAGATAGCGACATAGTCATGCTGAAAACATTCGACCCCTTAAAGGCTAGAGAGAAGCTTATTAGTTTATGGTCTGCCAAGCAGATAGAATTTAAGAAGCTGAAATAACGTAGATGAGAAATAGATACTGGGTTTTGAAGTATTATTGGTATTAATGTAGAGTAAACTTTTTGTGTACCTTGAGACCGTAAATATTGGAATATCATGCTATTAGGAGCACATGTTTCAATATCAGGAACAATAGATAAAGCTGTAGATAGAGCTCGTGAACTTGGATGTACTACTTTTCAGATATTCACAAGGAATCCTAGAGGCTGGAAAGCAAAAAAATTGAGTAATCGGGAAATTGAAGAATTTAGGAAAAAGATGAAAGAATTTAATTATTCTATTGCTGTTTCCCATATGCCTTATCTCCCCAATATTTCTTCTCCAATACAGGGAACTTTCAAGAAGTCTGTATCATCACTCATACAAGAACTTGAGAGAAGCGGAGAGCTTGGATTAAAATACTTAGTCGTACATATCGGGAGTCATCTAGGTAAAGGGCTTGAAGCAGGAATAAAGAAAGCAGCAGAAGCTGTCAATACAGCTCTCAGTAAGGTAGACAATAATGTAATAGTCTTGTTAGAGAATATGGCTGGACAGAGGAATAGCGTCGGCTCAAGATTTGAAGATATAAGAAGGATACTAAACATGATCGAGTATCCAGATAGAATTGGAGTATGTGTAGATACTTGCCATGCTTTTGCAGCAGGATACGATTTTAGAACTAGAGAAGCAATAGAAAATACTCTTAGAGATTTTGATGAGATAATAGGTTTAAAACTACTAAAAGTAGTGCATATCAATGATTCAAAAGGAGATCTTGGATCTCATCTTGACAGGCATGAGCATATAGGAATGGGGAAGATAGGTGAAAACGGTTTTAGAGAATTATTCCACAACCCACATATCAGAGATTTACCATTGATTCTTGAGACCCCAGTAGACTCAAGGGGAAATTTTGCAACAAATCTAGCTAAGTGCAAAGAGCTATATCTATAATCTACGTGGTTTATATGAATAGGCTTGTTAAATTAATCTCTAAGATACTGAGAAGATTGTTCTCGGCAGAGTTTCTCAAGTTTAATATTGTTGGAGGATTTGGAATCTTAGTTAACATGGCTGCATACATTGTTCTAAAAGATTGGCTTCAAGTATATTACATGATTTCTGGAGCATTAGCTACAGAGGTCGCTATAATCAATAATTTTATCCTTAACGATTTATGGACTTTCAGAAATAGGAATACGAAGGTAAATGTATGGGTTAGAGCTGGATTATTCCATCTCTCACGTCTTCTGGGAATGGGTGTAACTCTTGGAGCACTATACATATTGGTTGATTTCTTCAAGTTGAATGATCTACTAGCTTACTTCTTCAGTATAGGCTTAGGTGTCTTAGCCAACTTTTATACTAGCGATATCTATGTATGGTCTCAGAAATAGTTGAGCTAGGTATCTGGACTCTCTTCATAGTTGATGTTAGAGTAGTTATTATGCCCAATCTATCTAGAGTTAGAATTACCACGTAACCTATGATCGAACCTGGGATAGAGCTTGCAGCCCATCCAGCCCAGAAGATAGGTAAAAGGCTTAGAACACCTTGCTCCCTAATCATACCAGTAAGCCTTACATCACCTATTAGTGGTGCGAAGATGAGAAGTGAAAATGTTCCACCTATTAAAACTGTTCCAATAGGTTCTAGAAACGCTGCAGAGTATTTTATGAATCTATTCTTTGCACGTCTTGTGAGTTTGTATCCTAGTCCTACAAGTATTGCTCCAGGTATCCCTCCTGGGAAAGCATATAGAGTTCCTATTCCAAGCATATTTCTAATTGATCCAATAAATATTGCTGCAACCGCTCCCCACCATGGCCCGATTGTTACTCCACTTAGTACATTTACGAAGTGCTGGGTAGGATAAGCTTTCGTTGTAATGAACTGGAACCAGAAGAATGGTGCTAGAGATACTCCTAACGCTGTAAATACAGCTAATAAAGATATCTTCTTAGTATCTATCATCTCCGCCTCTTAGATGATTAAGCATCCTTATAATTTATGCTATAAGTGGCTTATACCATTATTTTTATTGGGTTTAATAATGTTCATTAAAACGCCTCAATTTTGAATACTTCCTAACGTATTCTTATCTCCAAATCATTAGATAAATTATCAATCGCAAAATTCTTAGTCTAGTTGAGAGGAATTAATCTACAGAAGAGGATGTATAGAAAGAAAGTAATCATTATGGGTGCAGCTGGAAGGGATTTCCATAATTTCAACATGTATTTCAGAGATAATCCATTCTATGAAGTAGTCGCATTTACTGCTGCTCAAATACCTGGATTAAGTGGTAGAATATATCCACCAGAACTCTCAGGGGAAAACTACCCTAATGGTATTCCAATATACTCTGAGGAGATGCTCACCGAATTAATCAGGAAATATAATGTAGATTTAGTTGTTTTATCTTACAGTGATTTAACCCATGAAGATGTAATGCATAAAGCTTCAGAAGTCTTAGCTGCTGGAGCGGATTTTATGCTCCTCGGTCCGAGGAGTACTATGCTTGAATCAGATGTACCTGTTATAGGAGTTACAGCTGTAAGAACTGGTGCTGGGAAGAGCACAGTTACGAGAAGACTAGCATCAATACTGAAGAAACATAATGTAAAATTCAATATCGTCAGACATCCTATGCCATATAGTAGATTACTGAGATACAGAGTACAGAGATTCAGCTCATTTGAGGATCTTGAGAGATATGAGTGTACAATTGAAGAAAGAGAAGAATATGAACCACACTTAGAAATGGGAAATACTGTTTATGCTGGAGTCGATTATAGAGAGGTTTTAAGAGAAGCCTCAAAAAATGTTGATGTTATTTTATGGGATGGTGGAAATAATGACTTCCCATTCTTTAAACCAAGCATACTTGTAACAGTTGCAGATGCTCTTAGACCAAATCAAGAAATCTCAACATATCCAGGAGAAGTAAACGTTAGGATGGCTAATGTTGTTGTAATTAACAAAGTCGATTCAGTAAGCCGAGAGAACGTGAAGATAATTGAAGAGAATATTAGGAAGATAAACAAGAATGCATTAATAATTAAAGCATCATCTAAACTTTATTTACCAAATCCTAAAGCTATCGAAGGTAAGAAAGTCCTCGTTGTAGAAGATGGTCCTACAGTAACACATGGGGGCATGAGCTACTCTATAGGGTTTATTGCTGCTAGGATGTATAATGCAGGAGAAGTTATAGATCCTAGAGATTACGCAGTTGGATCTATCAAGGAAGTATATCAAACCTATAAGCATCTAGGTCCAGTTCTTCCAGCTATGGGTTATAGTAAAGAACAGATTAAGGAACTCCAAGAAACAATCAACAATATTGACTGCGACCTAGTTATCCTCGGTACACCCATAGACCTTGGAAGATTAATAGAATTGAAAAAACCATATGTAAAGGTTAGATACGAGCTTGAAGAAGTTAGTAAACCAGACCTTGAAGATGTTTTAAGAATATACGGTATATTAAAGAGTTGAATACTTTGGAGGAGTTCCTTAAAAAGAAAACTCTACTAGTAGGAGATGTCGGTTCAGGTAAAACAGCATTCCTTGCAGAATTCTTGAAATTTCTAATAGAAAAAGGTTATTCAGATGATATTACAATCATTGATATAGCTCCATCGAGGATCCACGGGGTAGGAGGGTCGGTAAGAGAATATACAGAGTATGTTCTAAGGGTTAGGTATCTTAGATTAGAGAGAGTATGGGCACCTAGATTGATGGGGAAGACTAGAGAAGAAGTACTAAAGTATGCAGAAGAGAATAGAATCAATATTGAATCTTTGATTAATACATATCTATCTAATCCAACCAAGATACTCTTAGTAAATGATTTAACAATATACCTACATGCTGGAGACGTTACTAGAATAATAGACTTGATAAATACAGCTGAAACATTCATGGCCACTGCATATGAAGGAGAAAAACTGAAGGACGATAAAAACTCAGGTATAACAGAAAGAGAAAGAAAACTACTAAACCTATTAAAAGAGAAAGTAGATATTATCAAGAGGTTTTAACGCTCTATGATAAGCCTCTTGTATACAAATATATTAAAGACTGAGAGAATCCTAGAGTAGATATGAGGATTCCTAGAGCATTAACAATTGCTGGTTCAGACTCAGGTGGAGGTGCAGGTATTCAAGCAGACTTAAAGACCTTTGCAGCTTTAGGAGTCCACGGTATGTCTGCTATAACAGCTATTACAGCTCAGAATACAAGAACTGTTACTATGATACATGATATCCCAGTTGAGATGGTTCGTGAGCAGATAAGAGTAGTAGTTGAGGATATAGGTGTAGATGCAGTAAAGACTGGTATGCTTCATACAGTAGAGATTATATCTGCAGTCGCAGATGAAATAGGAAAGATTAATGCACCAGTAGTTATAGACCCTGTAATGATTGCGAAAAGTGGTGCTAGACTACTGAGAGAAGAAGCAGTAAATACTTTAATTGAAAAACTAATCCCTCTAGCTACAGTAATAACACCAAATGCTAGGGAAGCTGAAGTACTAGCTAAGATCAGGATTAAAGACGTAGATGATCAGAAGAAAGCCGCTGAAGAGATTTCATCTCTAGGTCCAAAAGCCGTAGTTATTAAAGGAGGACACATCAATGGGAGAGAAGCTGTAGACGTACTATATTATCAAGGAGAGTTTAGAATCTATGTAGGAGAACGTATCGATACGAAGAATACTCATGGAACAGGATGTACCTTCGCCTCAGCAATAGCTGCTCAACTAGCTAAAGGATACAGTATTCCTGAAGCTGTTCAAACAGCTAAGGAATTCGTTACATCCGCCATTAGATACAGCTTACCTATTGGTAGTGGACATGGCCCCGTAAATCCAACAGGTAAAGTTGTTAAAGAAGCTGAGAAATTCAGAGTACTAGAGAATCTTAGGAATGCAGTGAACGTAATTGAAGAGTCTGATTGGGTGGCGGATTTCATACCTGAGTCTCAGAGTAATCTAGTAATGGCTATAGAGAATCCAGAAAGCTTAGATGATATTGCAGGTATACCTGGTAGAATAGTTAAAGTAGATAGTAAAGCTAGAGCATCATCATGCCCATGGTTTAATTCATCAAAACATGTAGCCTCAGCAGTCTTAACTATAATGAGATACTACCCTAATCTCAGGTCAGCGATAAACATCAAATATAGTGAAGAAGTAATATCAGCTGCAAAGAAGCTGGGATACATAGTAAGTAGCTATGATAGGAGGGAAGAACCTCCTGAAATTAAATATGCTGAAGGAAAAACAATACCATGGGGTGTTAAGACAGCCCTTGAAAAAATCGGGTGGAGAGCTCCAGACCTTATCTATCATCTTGGAGATTGGGGTAAAGAACCAATGATACTAGTATTCGGAGAGGATGCTTTAAGAGTTTTAGAAAAACTAGAGAAGATTGCTAGAATCTTAAGAAATAATAAGTAGGTGAAGCCCAGAATTTTGCTAAAAAGCTCTAGACAGATCATTCACCTACGTCTTCTCAAACATTATTACTGAAGTATCAAAGAATATGACCTAGATTTTAGTTCTATTATCTAGGTATTGCCTCTAGGTTTACTTCAAGCCTTCTGGCTAGCTTAAGTAGCTTATTCTGACATTTCCTCAGATAGATTCTATAGTATTTTTCAGGAATGTAGATCCTTACCGTATTTTCATTCTCCTCAATCCTGAATTCTGGAATATACTTATGTAGGAAGCTACTTATCTGCCTCGTAGGAGTACTTAATTCTTCTACAAACTTCTTTACTGGTACTACGAAGGTTCTCTCACCGAAAACATAGAGCTCATACTTAGGTTCACCTGAGAGAAAATCTCTAACGATAACTGTTGGTCTAGCTAAGTCTGCTTTCTTTAAGCCTGATGGAACCTTCACAGCCATCTCTAAAGTGTATATCTCAGATACTTCTCCCTTATCCATGAAGATTACGGTGTCTATTATAGATGGTAGGACTCCTACATCTACTTTATTAGCGATCCTCTGTATAGCATCTATAGGTGTTGTTGCATGGATTACTCCAACCATCCCTATTCCAGCAAATCGGAGATCTATAAAGAGGTCGAAATCTTCTGAGCTTCTAATCTCATCGAAGATTGTATAATCTGGTCTACTTAGTAGGAGAACATCATGTAGCTCATCCTCTTTTGAAGAAGACTTAGAATATTGTGTAATATCTGGAGAGAGATGCAGGTCTCTAGGGCTCTCAATAGTCTTAACTATCTTATTCATCTGTCTATAGTATTCAGCTAGAGCTTGAGCAAAAGTTGATTTACCCATTCCAGGTGGACCAGCTATAAGTATACCTTCAGCATGGTTTTCAAGTCTCTCGACTACTTCTAAGGGTAGATTATAATCTCTTAGATTCTTCTTTAATATTGGTCTAACTACTGTTAGCTCAAATCCATCTGAAAAAGGTGGTCTAGTAACGACTATTCTATAATCTCTAAGCTGGAATATCTTTACATTAGGTTTATCAATCTCTAGGAAAGCGTTTATTCCAAAAAATGTATAGGCTTCTTTCAGAAGGTGAGCTATTAACAACTCTAATTCTTCACGATTCATAGGCTTATCGGAGATTTCTTGAAGCCTCCATCTGCCGGGAATCCCTCTTTTAACTCTTGGTGGTAAACCTTCTTTCAAGTGGACGCTCATAACATCTTCAGAGAATAGTTCGTCTATCTTGAAAGGTGGTGGGGGAAGCTCATACAGTACTCTTATACCTATCGATTCAGCTAATTTGGCTGTTGTAGGATCACATGTAATTAAGATTGCATCAAGCTTTTTAGCTTCATCTAGAATGCTTAGCCTATCATTTCCAAAGCTTTCTACAGATGAGCCAGTGTATATTATTTCAACATTACAGCTTCTACAAGCCTCCTCTAATTCTTCTAAGCCTCTTATAGCTAATGTATCCCCTTGAGATGCTTGCTTCTCAATCTCCATCAATATTGCTCTATGAATTATCAATCTTCCTCTAATCAAGCCTTCTCTCACTAGATATGATGCTGACTTAAGCTGAATTGCTGAGACATCTACTAACCAGATATCTCCCATTCACTATTCGACCACTCTTGTCTATCTAATCTATGAACTACTACTTAATAAATTCCACTATTCTTACCAATGAAGACTAGCATTGGAAACGTAAAGAATCCATGTTTAAACAGAATATATAATTCTCTTAAGATTTAGTCTTTTCAATTTTGTATTTAACGATGAATTTATTATCTCCAATCTGTTTATAGTTTTTTAAAGATGCTACATAATCACTCGTTACTCTCTCCATTTCATAGATGAAATCTTCAAGATAATCTACGAAGCCGCAGGTATGACATAATGTCCCAGAAATCTCCAGCAATACTTCATCACCATTTATATTCAAGAGTTTAGCTTCTGCTACCGTCCTCCTATACTTGTTGTATTCTTCAATAGTTTTTTCTACGACTTCTTCCAGCCTCATACCTGTCTCGATACTTATAGGATTCATGTTTTTAAGGTTTCTCTACAACAATAGTTTAGGAAAATTGGAAGAAAAGATAGCAGTTAAAGTCGTGAAATCCAAAGCTGAAGAAGTAAGAAGAAAACTAAAACTACTCGGGTTAATTGATAATGATTTTAAGCCTAAGGTTGAAGAAGACTATGTCTTCTTTCCACTGAAGACCACTAATGGTTTAGATGTCTTAACAAAAGATTATTCTCTTGAAGTTGCCTCAACATTCTTTAAGAGACGTTCGGAGAAGGCTAGGAGTTTAAGAGAAGCCTTGGTGAATATCCTTCCTGAGAAACTCCATCAATATATTCCATCATCAATCGATTTTGTTGGAGATGTAGCTTTAATACATATACCAGAAGAGCTTGAAAGTTACAGTAAGGAGATAGGGAGAGTAGTAATGGAGATCTATCCAAGAGTTAAGACGGTCCTCTCTAAGCAAGGTGAAACGATTGGAGAATACAGGATAAGAATGTTCAATGTAATCGCAGGTAGACTGGATACCGAGACTATCCATAGAGAACATGGATGTATCTATAAACTAGACATAATGAGAACATTCTTTAATCCTAGAATGAGCGGTGAGAGGCTGAGAGTAGCGCAACTAGTTAAAGATAATGAAGATGTTTTAGATATGTTTGCAGGTATTGGGCCATTCTCAATCTTAATAGCTAAGAAGAATTCAACAGTAAAAGTTACAGCTATTGAGTTAAATCCAGATGCATACAGGTATCTGTTGACGAATATATCGTTGAACAAAGTTGAAGATAGAGTTAGAGCTATACATGGAGATGTAAGACAAGTGCTAAGAGGCATTGAAACAGTTTATGATAGAATAATAATGGATCTACCATTTGATTCCTTAAAATTCCTTGGTTTAGCATTAAGTAAACTAAAAAAGAATGGAGTGATCCACTTATACCATGTTGAAAGTGGAGAAGACCCGATTAGCAGAGCTTCCACAAGAGTAGCTAAGTTAGCTGAAGAGTTAGGTTATAAAGTAGAATTAATATACTCACGTCGAGTACTTGAGGTAGCACCCTTAAAATTCATCATAACCCTGGACTTGATGAAAACAAACTGAAAGCCTGGGATGTTTTAAGTCTGCCCACTCCATACTTGCCATCTTAATTTAAGAGATTAATCATAATCTAAAAAACACTCTTTAGAACGTAGCCCATATTAAAAGTAATAATTTATACGTCTGAATAAGCTATATAATTTGTAGAGAGTTGAGGCTTAGATGGGTGTTAAACTCGGAGACTTAATTCCAGAAGAAGTTATTGAGAAGCTTAACCTAGAGGACCTAAGAGGAAGGGCTATAGCTCTAGATGCATACAATATGCTGTACCAGTTTATCACTATAATACGTGGTCAGGATGGTAGACCACTAATGGATAGGCATGGAAGGATTACAAGCCATCTAAGTGGATTATTCTTTAGAGTTATAAATTTCTTAAAAGTAGGTATGAAGCCTATCTTCGTCTATGATGGTAGACCACCTGAACTTAAGAAACAGGCTGTAGAGAAGAGAATGGAGAGGAGGGCTGAAGCAGCTGTACTCTATCGTCAAGCATTAGAAGAAGGTAGGATTGAAGAAGCAAGAAAATATGCTCAACAAGCAGCTACACTTGATGAGTTTATAGTTGAGAGTTCTAAGACTCTAATAAGCTTAATGGGGCTACCGGTTCTACAAGCTCCAAGTGAAGGTGAAGCTCAGGCAGCATACATAGCTTCGAGGGGGGATGCTTATGCTTCAGCATCTCAAGATATGGATTCTCTACTTTTTGGTTCACCTAGACTAGTTAGGAATCTTTCAATAGTTGGTAGGAGGAAGCTTCCAGGTAGAAAAGAATATGTTGAAGTTGTACCTGAGCTCATACACTTGGATAAGCTTCTAAATACTTTGAAGATAAGTAGAGAGCAATTAATAGATATTGGGATACTTGTTGGAACCGATTACTGGGAGGGGGTTAAGGGTATCGGTCCAAAGAAAGCTCTTAAATTAATCAAGGATTACGGGACTGCTGAGAATGTTTTAAAACACTTGAAGATAGAAGTTGATGTAGACCTAGAACAGATTAGAAATATATTCTTAAAGCCAAATATACTGGAATCCTACAAGATAGAATGGTCTGAGCCTAACTACCAAGCTATTGAAGATCTCTTATGTGGAGAGTATGATTTCTCAGTTGAGAGAGTTAGGAAAGCATTAAATGAGTTACAGAATACATTAAGAGAAGAAAGAGGAAAAACCAGTCTAGATGCATGGTTTTGAAAGTAGCAGAATAATTAGTAGTAGAAAAATTGGAAGTTAAGATATCATAGGAATCTCTAAAAGCGATACCCTCAGATACGATAAACTCTCCCTTTCAAGTCTTAGTTAGCAATTCAATTAACTTCTTTTCTTCATCTAAGCTTAATACTCTTACTTTATCATGGATCTCCAGCTTCATTAATATGCTTCTAAGTTCAGACTGGGTTACTTCTATACCTCTCTTTCTTAATTCTTCAAGAAGATTTTCTTCTAAAGCTTTCCCCCCCATTCTCTGGAGTGCTTCCATTACTTTTGAATATAACTCACTTCTAAGAACTGTGTGCTTCTTGCTCAATGTTTTGAATCTTCTCCTAACCTATCATTGTTAATTGTTTCTCAGTATACCTTAGGAACTCTCTAACTCTCTCATACTCTCTTACCATCTGGGGTGATATGCTAGGCTTAACTATTTTTAATGCTTCTTCAAAATCTTCCCTAGTTACGTATTCTGCTTCGATATTCTTTCTAAGACTGTTTAAAGCTGCTTCTCTACAGAGTGATTCTAAATCTGCTCCTGAATATCCTTCAGTTCTAGCAGCTAATTCTCTTAGATTAACATCGTGAGCTAGAGGCATCTTCCTAGTATATATCTTGAGGATAGAATACCTAGCTTTCTCATCAGGTGGAGGTACATAGATTAATCTATCAAGCCTTCCAGGTCTCATAACTGCTGGATCTATCAAGTCAGGTCTATTTGTTGCACCGATAACTATGACATCTGATAATTCTTCTACTCCATCCATCTCTGATAAGAGTTGGCTTGAGACCCTGTTAGTTACTCCTGAAGAATCGTCTACCAAGTCTTTTCTAGGTATGACTGATTCAATCTCATCAAAGAATATTATGCATGGTGCAGCTTGCCTTGCTTTCCTAAATATTTCTCTTATAGCTTTCTCTGATTCTCCTACCCATTTATTGAATATCTCTGGCCCCTTAACACTTATGAAGTTTGCTTCAGATTCTGTAGCTATAGCTTTCGCAAGTAATGTTTTACCGCATCCAGGTGGCCCGTAGAGGAGTATTCCTCTAGGAGGCTTAATGCCGAATTTCTCAAACTTTTCAGGATATTTTAGTGGCCACTCAACTGCTTCTACGAGTCTCTGTTTTACTTCTTCTAGACCTCCAACATCTTCCCATCTAACGTTAGGTATCTCAATCTCTACTTCCCTCAATGCTGTAGGTGTTATCTCCTTAAATGCGTCTAGGAAGTCTTTCATCGTAACTACTAGGCTATCTAGTATCTCAGGTGATATATGTTCTTCATTAAAATCTATACTTGGAAGTATTCTTCTAATTGCTTTCATTGCTGCTTCACGGCATAATGCTGCTAGGTCTGCTCCAGTATATCCTCTAGTCATCTCTGCGAGTCTATCTATATTTACATCTTCTGCGAGAGGCATACCACGAGTATGTATTTGCAGTATCTCTCTTCTACCTTTCTTATCAGGTATGCCTATCTCTATCTCCCTATCAAATCTTCCAGGTCTCCTAAGAGCAGGGTCTAGAGCATTAGGTCTATTTGTTGCACCAATAACTATTACCTGACCTCTCGCTTCTAAACCATCCATTAAAGCAAGTAGCTGAGCTACAACTCTCTTCTCAACTTCTCCTGTTACTTCACTCCTCTTAGGAGCTATAGCATCGATCTCATCAATGAATACTATACTTGGAGCTTCTTCTTCTGCTTTCCTAAAGATCTCTCTAAGCCTTGCCTCTGTTTCACCATAATATTTATTCATAATCTCTGGACCATTGATTAGAATGAAGTTTGCTTCAGCTTCTGTAGCTACAGCTTTTGCTAGAAGAGTCTTACCGCATCCAGGTGGACCGTATAGTAAGACACCTTTAGGAGGCTCTATCCCAAGCTTCTGGAATAATTCAGGATATCTAAGAGGTAGTTCTATCATCTCTCTAATTCTCTGTATCTGTTCTTGCAGTCCACCAATATCTTCATAAGTTACGCTCGTCCTAAATGCTTTCTCTTGTATTATCTTGCTGTGTACTACAAGCTTAGTCTTAGGTGTAATCTTAACTACACCTGTAGGTCTCGTCTGAATAACTGCAAAGGTGAATAGGTTCCCAAAGAATAGTACTGGCACAATATTCTTCTGTACTAAGGGATACTCGATAAGTCTACTCTTAACTAATCTAGTAAAGTTTTCATCTGGTTTAACTGTTGTATTAACTGGAGCGAGTACTACTAGTTGAGCTTCTCTCACATCTGCTTTACGTACTATGACCCAGTCATTTAATGCTACACCTGCATTGCTCCGTATGTATCCATCAATCCTGATAACATCTTTCTCATCTTCAAGGTATCCAAGCCAGAGGGTTGCAGCAGCAACTTTCTTCCCTCTAATCTCAACCATATCACCTGTCTGGAAACCTGCGCTAGCTCCCACTTCTCTATCTATTCTAGCTATACCATACCCAACGTCTCTCTGCCTAGCTTCAGCAACTCTAAGCCGTAGTTCCTTAGCACTCATCCTTACTCTACTTACCTTATCTAGTATTTAAATGAAAACTTCTAGAAAATCAATTAACTTTGATTAGAATTTTGAGAATCGTAAGAAAGATTATATCCTACTAGTCGGCTGAAATCTTCTAGATAAGTTTTAATTGTATTGAGTCAAACATCATTATACTTTATGAGGAGTTTGAGAACCCGCCTAGCGCATATTCTTCCAAAATTTGTGATATGCTATATTCTAAGAGCTAGCTCTACTCATTGAGATTATTTCGAGTTCTCCTACTTCTTCAAAACCTTTCAAGTAATCCTCTAATATGTTTGGGTAGCCTTCTTCATCAGGTATCTTGAATAAAGCATTTATTACATTAAGCCCAAAGACGAATGGCTCAGTCTCTACAGAGATAAGCTCAATATTTTGAGGAAGATTAGACTTCATCTTTAACAATAAGTTCTCTATGTTTACAGATTCATCGAGAGGCATTATCCTAACAAGTACTACTACTTTCTTCATTCTCAATTCACGGTCCTTCAAACCCGCATGATGGGCATATGTAGGGTTTAGCAAGCTCCCTACATATCTCACATCTCCATATCTTTACTCTTCCACAATTAGGGCATGGGAAATTTACAGCTGATTCTCCAGGAGCTATCGGCTTATTACATGATGTACAGACTACTGCCCGCCTACTCATACTGTCTCTCCATTCTAAATCTACAATATAAAGTAATCCCAATCTTTCTAAATCAATTCAGCATTCTTCTAGGAACTGGTAACAAACTACTATAAAATTAACTTAGTTGGATTAGAATAAGTATTTTAAGAAAATGGTTCAGGGTATTATTCGGGTGAAGAGTTGGGTTTAAAAGAATTCATTAAGAATTCCATAATTTTGTTTAAGTTAGCTAGGAAGCCTTCTAAGGATGAATTTCTACTTGCATTGAGGATAACTCTAATCGGGGTAGCAGTTATCGGCGTAATAGCATTTATTATAAGGTTCGTGGCATTAGCTATCCAAGGAGTATAGGGTAGAGGGATATTGTCTCAAGGTTCTCCAAGATACTTTGCAGTAAAAGTAACCGTAGGTCAGGAGAGGAATGTAGCCAGGATCATTGAGAGTAAAATCATTAGGGAGATTATACAGGATGGGAAGGTAGTTGGAAGAGAGATTGTAGTAGATGGTGTATACTCTATAATAGCTCTACCGAATATCAAGGGATACATATTCATTGAAGCAGATAGTAAGGAGAAAGTCTCATTAGTAACTCAAGCAGTAAGGCATGTAAAATCTAGACCTGCTTTAGTAGTTAAGAAGGAAGAGATTATGCAGCATCTAGTTGAGAAACCAGTTATTGAGACAATCTCAATTGGAGACATAGTTGAAATAGTTGCTGGACCACTAAGAGGGATATATGGTAGAGTAGTAAGAATAGATAAACCTAAAAATGAGCTTACGATAGAGCCTACGGATGCTGCCTTCCCCCTCCCAATCTCCATCTCAGCTGACCAAGTACGTCTAACCAGACCTTCCAAGTAGATGTATGTGAGCTCCCCAAAACTATTCACGCAGTACTACAACCATCTAGAGGTTGGCTTAAGCTGATGTATCCAACCTATGAGTAGTAAATCTGTAGGCTCGTAGGTTAGATCTAACTCATTCAGAGATTGGCTCAGACGACTATCGCCACCAGTCTTGATAGCTAATATAGCTCATCAGATAAAACTCTATTTTTAACCTACATTAGATAAATAGTTATATACAGTCAAGTTTAACTTTAAGATGGTTTTTAATTTACTGAGTCAGATTAGCTTAATAACCAGCTAACGGAGGTGGTAATTAAAGTGCCTGAGAAAACTGTCCGATTCCTCGTACCAGGTGGTGAGGCAAATGCTGGTCCACCTATAGGTCCAGCTCTCGGTCCACTAGGTGTAAATGTTCTACAGATAGTTGAGGAGATAAATAGGGTTACCTCAGAGTTTAGAGGTATGAGAGTTCCAGTAGAAGTAACCGTTAACACTGATACTAAGGAATTCAAAGTCGTAGTTGGAACACCTACTACCGCTGCTCTAATAGTCAAGGAGGCTGGAGTAGAGAAGGGTTCTAAAATGCCTGGTAGAGAAAATATTGGTGGGTTAACCCTAGACCAGGTTATAAAGATAGCTAGAGTAAAGATTGATGATATGCGTGCTAAGAATTTGAAGTCTGCTGTTAAACAAGTACTCGGTACATGCTTAAGCATGGGTGTAACGGTGGATGGTAAAAACCCCAGAGAAGTAATTAAAGAGATAGATCTAGGAGTACATGACGATAAACTAGTGTAGAATATCTGGAGATTGAAGTCATGAATCTTTATGGTTTAGAGATTCTAGAAGATTAACTGTAGAAGTGATTGAGCTGGATATGAGAGGATCGATTTAGAATATCATGCTTATAATTTTCTAAGACGGCTTCTAATTCTTGCAATTTTAACTATGCCTCACCCGTCATGTGTGGGAACGATTATCCTTATATTAACCTGGCTTCTGGAAGGTATGTGAAGAAGAATGTCTAAAGCTTTAGAGAAGAATCTTATTGAAGCAATTGAAGAAGTAAAGAAATCTACTAAGCCTAGGAGGTTTAAGCAGAGTATAGAGCTTCTGATCAATATTGAGGGTGTAGACCTAAAGAAGCCTGAGAATAGATTTGTTGAAGATATTGAGCTCCCGAATGGTTTAGGTGGGAAGAAGAGAAGAATATGTGTAATAGCTACGCCAGCTCTAGGATCTGAAGCGAGAAGGATTCCTGAGATCGATAGAGTAATAGAAAGAGATGAATTAGAATCGCTGGTTGGGAATAAGAGAGCTGCAAAGAAGATTGCATCTCAGTATGATTATTTCTTAATTGACCCTCCACTGATGGGTTTAACGGCTAAAGCTCTCGGAGCAGCATTAGGTGGTAGAGGTAAGAGACCTATCCCAATACCTCCTGGAGCAAACATCGCAGATCTTGCTAAGAAATATAGTAAGACGGTAACCGTTAATGTTAGGAAGAATCCTCAGGCTATGTGTATGATAGGTGTTGAAGACATGGATACGAGAAGCTTAGTAGAGAATGCTTTAACAGTAATATCTAAGATTGCCGATAGGTTAGAAAAACACTACAATAATATTAAATCCATATATGTAAAGAAAACGATGGATAAACCTGTCAAAGTCATATTAGAGGAATGAAGTAAAAAAGAGGATATACAGAGAATAATACTTATCTTAACAGATATCCTCCTATATCCCGGTTGGATTGAGGCAGAAGCTAGGCTTAAAAACTTTAAAGATACTAATACATCATAGTGATTGCAAAGTACTAGATTTTCTACGCCGAAGAGGAATAGAGGCAGAATTTAAGAAAGTTAGGATAAGCGATTACCACTCAACACATCTATTAAAGCTGTCTTAACCCTATTCAGAAGGCTCAGTTAAACGATATTCCTGGTTCATACATGCTTCTACCAGGTAATTATCTCTGGGTTACAGTTGAGAGCTGTCAGTATTGTAAGGTCCTTTCTAAGCTTCCTATAATAATTGAATCTGTATCTTATTCTGAATCTTTAGGGATTATAGCAAAAATAATAGTACCTGGTAGGCTATTCCAGAAGAAACTCATTGAGAGTTTGGTTAGTAAAGGTTTAGACGTAGAAATTCTATCAGTCCATGATTATGTAGGTTACGAGTTAACTCAGAGGCAATTAGAAGTCTTAAATACAATCCTTAAATCAGGCTACCTAGACTCTAGAAAGAATGTTAAAATGAAAGATGTAGCTTTCCTCTTAGGTGTAGATGCTTCTACAGTTTCTAGAATATTTAAAGCTGCATTAAAGAAAGTTCTCCTTAAGATTCTAGACTAAGAGATGAAGAATAGAGAGACATAAATAATATGTGCGACCTTCGTGAGTGGTCTGGTAATGGGGTTAAGCATGGGGCTTGCTGGAACTCTTGGAATGTTGAGGAGGACTCTCTACCCGATGGGGCTTGGACCATATGAGCCTTACATGTTCTACGCTACAGTGGGAGCATTAATGTTAGCTTTAGGCTTCATAGTCTTCTTAGTAAATATTCTCAAAACAGTGAAGATAACCGACTTAGTAAAGATAATCTTCTCCTCCAAGTATTAGAATAGTCTTCAACTCATAAAATTCCCTACTCTTTTTTGAAATACTTCTATCATTGAGAATCCTAGTAAACAATTTTGATGAACAAAGTGGTTAGAATATTCTCAAGTTCAATGTTTTAAGTTTTTTAAGTAGGTTGAATAATCAGTATTCGAGCTATTGTGATCTAGAGGTGTGATGCTGGTCTTGCATAGTCAAGCTGCTACTATGAGAGTTCAGAAGTGGAAGATTAATGAAGTAAATGAGTTAGCTGATCTTATCGAGAAGCACAAGGTGGTAGCAGTCTTCAAGTTGACAGGCTTAAGAGCTAACTTGATACATGAGATTAGGAAGAAGCTTAGAGGTACCGCTATAATACGTGTAACTAAGAAGACTCTCTTCATTAAAGCTGTAGAGAAAACAGGTAAAAGAGAATTGGCTAAGCTTATAGAAGATTTACGTACACCAGTTGGGTTCATCTTCTCAAATATAAGTGCATTTAAACTTAAGATCCTGCTAGATAAGAATAAGATACTAATGCATGCTAAAGCAGGTGAGAAAGCAGATGTAGATGTAATCATCCCAGAGATGAATACTGGTTTACCGCCTGGACCGATACTAAGTGATTTCGGTAAACTGAAGATACCAACTAGGATTGAGGGTGGACAGATATGGATTGCAAAAGATACTTTAGTAGCTAGGAAAGGTGAAGAAATATCCCCTCAATTAGCATCTCTCCTCGCAAGACTAGACATAAAAGCAGTTATGAAAGGAATAACTATCGATAAAGCTTATGAAGACGGAGTTTTAATCACAGGAGAAAGCCTTGCGATAGATTTGGAGAAAGTAAAGAATGAGATTATTGAAGCAGGGAGCTCAGCTATCAGACTAGCGGTTGAGATGGGTTATGTTACAAGGGAAACGATCCAGTTCATATTAGTTAAAGCTGCTAGGGAAGCAAGAATACTCGCTGTTGAATTAGCTTTACCATCTAGAGAAGTAATACGAGATATAATCATGAAAGCTGAAATCATAGCTACGAAGCTTAAGGAAGCACTAGAGTTAAAGAAATAGTCTTATCGTCTCCTAACCTTTGAGAACCTCCCCAATAACTTCTAAGATTATTTTTCTTAAAGCTTCTTCATCTACATCATTTTGTAGTACTCCTTGACCAAGCTTACTCTGTCCTCCAGCTCTACCACCTATTCTAGATGCAATCTTGCTTGCAAGTTCTCCTGCATGTAAACCTAGATTCTGAGCTTCTTCATTACATACTATGAGTATACTTGGTTTCTCCCCACCATAAACAGCTATAAAACATTTAGGCTGTGGAGGCCCTATCAATTCATCTGAAATTGCGAAAACATATTCTTTATCATCTTCTCTTTCTCTAGATACGTATATTCTCAGTTTATCAAACTCTAAAGATTTAATGGATAATTCCTTCGCTCTATATTTTGCAGCAATCTTAATGAATGAACGATATCTTCTTCTAAGGTCTCTAAGCTCATTAATTGTTTCCTGAAGCTTTTGTAAGATGCTGGCTGAAGGTGTCTCAAGCATCATTGATGCTTCAGAGATAATCTTCTCATTCTCCTGAATATATGGTAGAGTTGATGTACCTGCTGTAAAGATTAGTCTCTCAACTCCTTCTTGTATTCGCTCTGTTCTTACTATCTTTATTAATCCTACATCTTCTGTACTCTCACAATGTATTCCTCCACATGCTTCTGCATCCCACCCAGGTATTTCTACTACTCTAATAATCGCTGATGGGACTTCTCCTCCCTGGTATAATGTGAAACCGTAAATTTTTTCAGCTTCATTTCTATCCATCCATTTAATAATAACTGGAATTCTACTCATAACGATGCCGTTAGCTAGGTGTTCAATCTTCTCTAAATCTTCTCTAGTTAATCTCTTATGATGGTATATGTCAAGTCTAGCTTTATCTGGTTCTTTTTCAGCTCCTGCTTGCCAAGCATGTTTTCCTAAGACTCTTCTAGCAGCTCCAAGTATTATGTGTGTAGCTGTATGATGCCTCATTAATCTAAGCCTTCTCTCTCTATCTAATTCTCCTTCGATCTCTATTCCTGAAGGTGGTATGAGACCTTCCACTTTATGTAAGATTACTCCACCACTAAGTAGTATAGCTTCTGTAACTCTTGTTCTATTATCCCCCCATTTAAGGAATCCATTATCTGAAGCCTGCCCACCGCTTGTTGGATAAAACAATGTTTGATCTAAGATAACGTAGTTGTCAACTGTTCCTAAGACCTTAGCTTTAAAATTGAATTCAAGAGGGCGTTCATAGAATAGCTTCTTAGTAGCAGGGTAGTTCTTTACTTTCTCTTCAAGAATTCTTATCCAATCTTGTGTTGGTGCTTCAACTGCTTTTAGATGTCTTGAAGCTACAAGTTCATAGAAGTTCTCAGGGATACTTATCTTCAGATTCATTTTTTCAGCTATCTGTTTAACGAAGTCTGGTGTTAGACCTTTCTCATCATACATTCTTACCAAGAATTCTGTAGGTAACTCTTCCATTCTTGTCTTCAACTGTTTAATTTCCCTCTCAACATAAGCTGCTCCACGCTTTATAGTCTCCCTAAACTTGTTTATTTCTGATTCAATTATCTCGATTGTTTCATTTCTTATCTCTTCTAGATGTGGGAAGTCTCTAGCCCAATAATTTATCTGTAAATCTATTAAGTCGACTAGCTTATCTGCTGAGTTAATGAATTCTAATAATCTATATGCTTTCCTTATGAGTAGCCTTGCTAGATAACCAACTTTAACGTTTGAGGGGACAACTCCCTCGCTAATTATGAAGGTTATAGACTTGGTATAATCTAGGAGAGCGTAGATTCTCTCTAAAGGAATTATTTCTCTCTCGATAACTTCTAAGGGTATCCCAGATCTTTCAGATACGATTCTCCGAGCTTCATGAATAGTCTGATTAGCTTTAGGAGTTACGAGTGCTGTATATGGTGAATAAGCTTCTAGGAGTTTTCTATCGGGTTTAGGTAGTTCTATTATCTTTTCTAACTTTGGGTATAGTTCTCCATATATTGCATCAAAGCAGCTAGGTGTCCCTTGGCTAAACCATGCGAATCTTTCTATTCCGTAACCTGTATCTACTGTTCTTATCGGTAATTCGATAAGCCCACTATCTAATGTTTTATACTGCATGAATACTAGAGTAGCTAATTCAAGCCCATATGAAATAGTTTCAAAACATGGTCCAGCATTTCCTCCACCACTCCATATAGATTCTTTATAGATTATCTCTTCTTCAGGTATGCCGTATTCTTCTCTAACGAATTCATGATAGTATCTTACAGTATCTTCTTTCCAGTAGACTTCTTTATCAGGGTAGTTGAAAGCATGTGCTCCACCCATCTCAAATATTGTTAAGTGTCTACCGAAGGTTAACCCAACCTTGTCTACGTCTACTAGCCTTATACATGGCTGGCTAATAACTAGAGGGTTTGCGGGTGGCGGAGCTATACCTGAAGTAACAAATGGCTGAAAATCTACAATACTTGCATCAGTTAAGAACATGTCTGTTCTCCATCTAGCTACGACTGGATAAGGCTTAATGATTCTATGACCCCTCTTCTCAAAGAATCTTAAGAAAACTTCCCTAGAGCCTCTAACATCTAATTTCTTTTTTGCTAGATTCCTGCCAACGAATTTGTATTCCTCGCAAGGCGATTCACCACATACATCTCTATCAGGATTAACAGTCCAGAAATATTCTCCACAGACCCTACACTTTTTTCTAATGTACCCTCTCTCTTTGAAAAACTCTAGAGAGTATGCTTCAGCATCACGAAGTCTATCAAAAGTAACTAATGCCTCATGAGGCATTGTATCTCCCCGCTAAACTCTTTAAATCAGGATACTTTAAATTAAGTTTTTCCTTTTTTACATCTATAAGCTGTTTCTGTTATATCATACATGTGTTATCATGTTTTATGCTGCCAGTCTAAGTCTTTAAGACTTGTCTGAGAGATATTTTATAACTATGGCTTTCTGGAGAATGTTAAGAATTGGCTCCATATGTAATAAAGTTGAAAGATTCATTGGATACTTGGAGGAAGAATAGTCGACCCATCATAGAGTAAGAGAACATTTAACGAACTAGCAATCTCAAGCTGTTCCTAACATTATATCATTAACTATCAGGATGAAGTGCATGTAATATGCTTATCTAGGCACTTTGAGGTCAAGCAAAGGTAATGCTTTAGACTTCTAGAAATAACTAGGTCTAGGGAGATAATAAGTTAGTCTTCAGCTCCTTATAAGTTATCTGGTTATCCGAATAGTGCGCTTAATCCAGCTAATGCTTCTTCTTCCTCTTTCTTTTCTTCCTTCTTCTTTTCTTCAGCTGGCTTGGCTTCAGCTGTTACTGTTGGTGCTGGTGCAGCTGTAGTTACAGTAATAGGCATAAACGTAGCTGACTTCAGTATTTCATCGATATTTACTTCTGAGATAGCTGCAACGAGAGATTTAATTCTAACTTCATCTGGGTTTATACCAGCTGCTGCTAACACCTTCTTTAGATTTTCTTCGTTTATTTGTTTTCCCGCTTTGTGAAGTAGGAGAGCAGCATAAACATACTCCATAATTATCGTATAGAGTTTATTTATTCTCATTTTTAAGTATTATCCAGCTTCATAAAGAGAAAGTGGGGTCAGCTGAGTTTTAATGAACTCTAGTCGATATGGTATAATAAAATGGGTTACCATGAATGCTCAATTTCTTGTAGCTCGTCAATATTAATATGTATATAAGTGGGCTTTAAGATCCGATATCAATATGGGTAATATTAGTTATAGGGTTGAGGAAGATGCATTAGGTGAAGTGGAGATCCCAGCAAATGCTTATTATGGCATAAATACTGCCCGTGCTATTCAAAACTTCCAGATCTCTGGACTACGCCTTCCAAGGAACTTCATTAAAGCTTTAGGATTGATAAAATACGCTGCTGCAAAGGCGAACATGCAATTAGGTTTACTTGAAAGAGAGAAAGCTGAAGCAATAATGAAAGCATCTATGGAGGTAGCCGAGGGTAGATTTGATGAACAATTCCTAGTAGATGTTTTCCAGACTGGTTCTGGAACTTCTACAAACATGAATGCTAATGAAGTTATCGCGAATAGAGCAATAGAAATACTTGGAGGTAGAATAGGTGACAAGAAATTAATACATCCAAATGACCATGTAAATATGTGTCAATCAACAAATGATGTCTTCCCAACTGCGATAAATGTATCAGTCGCAGATTCCATCATTAACGATCTTCTACCTAGTCTTGAGATTCTGAAGAATACTCTAGAGTCTAAGGCAAGCGAATTTGAAGAAGTTATTAAGTGTGGTAGAACCCATCTCCAAGATGCTGTTCCAATAACTTTAGGACAAGAATTCAGTGGATACGCATCTGCTATAACTCATGGAATCGAAAGAATAAAGAAGAATCTAGATGAATTACTGGAGCTACCGATTGGTGGAACAGCAGTAGGGACGGGGTTAAATGCTCATCCAGACTTCGGTAAGCTGGTTGTAGACGAATTATCTAGATTGACTGGAATACCTTTTAGAATAGCTAGGAATAGATTTGAAGCTCTACAATTGAGGGATTCATGCGTATCTATTAGTGGAGTTCTAAAGACTATTGCTGGAAGCATCTTGAAGATATGTAACGATCTAAGACTACTAAGTTCAGGACCTAACACTGGTTTAGGCGAGATAGAGATACCAGCTGTTCAGCCAGGTTCATCTATTATGCCTGGTAAGGTTAATCCAGTAATTCTTGAGAGCACTATGCTTGTATGTGTAAAAGTTTTAGGAAACGACTTATCTATTACATTAGCTAATCAACTAGGTGAACTAGAGCTAAACATGGGTATGCCATTAATAGCCTACGACTTACTCCAATCTATACAAATACTAGCAAATTCTTCTAGGAATCTAGCTACCAAATGTATTAATGGAGTTGCTCCAAACGTTGAAAAATGTAGATACTATGCTGAAGTCAGCCCATCTTTAATAACTGTTATAACACCATTCATAGGATATGATTTAGCTGCAAAAATAGCTAGGAGAGTAGTAAGAGAGAAGAAAACCATTAGAGAAGCATTAATTGAAGAAGGGTTTAATGAAAGAGAATTAGATGAGATTCTAGATCTTAAGAGATTAACGAGGGGAGGCATTATTAGAAAAAGATAAAACTCCGCATATTAGTATTCAATTGGATAGGTGTAAAAACTGTTAGAAAAGAAGCTTATGTTTAAGGTATTCATAACACTCGGGGTCGTGTCACTACTTGGAGATATAGTATATGAAGGCGCTAGATCTGTTTCTGGAGCATACCTTAACTTTCTAACTGCACCTGCAATAGCTGCTGGACTCCTAGCTATAGGAGAAGTCTTAAGCTACCTAATGAGGCTGCTAGGCGGCATAATAGCTCAGAAGACTTACTCACCGAGAAGATTCTGGAGCTTAATATACATTGGCTACTCCGTTAACCTAGCTATACCACTACTTGCATTAACTGATTACTGGCTTATTGCTTTAATCTTATACTTCATTGAGAGATTAGGTAAAGGGTTGAGGGCACCCGTAAGAGATGTACTCCTTTCAGAAGTCTCTGAGGGTATAGGTAAAGGTAAGGGGTTCGGCATTCATGAAGTGATAGACCAGCTAGGAGCAATTGCTGGACCGTCAATTCTAGGTATTTTACTAGCATATCATCCTGATGAGCTTGGAATAGGTTTTAAGATAGGGTTTTCTATACTTGGAATACCTGCAATACTTTCCATGGTTGCAATTTCTTATGCTTACATTAATTATCCAAATCCTAGAAGTGTAAGCTTAGAGAAGACAAGTTTAACAACTAAGAAGTTAGGGAGAAATTACTGGGTCTATTTAGTAGGTTCAACTGCAGCTGTTACAGGGTTAATTTACTGGGGATTCATATCATACTATCTTCAAGACTTAGCAAAGATTAACATAATTCATCCTAGTGAGATTGCATTTCTTTATCTTATAGCTATGGCCTCTGATGCAATTATAGCATTCCCAATAGGATTACTATACGATAAGTATAGAAGTTTCTCATTGTTACTTACACCAATTACAGCTCTGTTTATCCCATTATCCTTGTTTATACATATTGAAAGAGCTTCTCTATATTTCGCTTCTATTCTATGGGGTCTATCGATGGGCGGTGTTGAAACAGTTATGAGAGCATCCGTTGCAGACATCGTTGATTACTCTTCAAGACCGATAGCCTACGGGATATTCTCAACCGCTATAGGATTCTCCATCCTAGTCAACGGTATAGTTAGCTCTCTCCTATATCAAATAGGGAAGATTAACTGGATAATATTGATGACACTAATCCTAGAGATACAAGCAATAATCACTTATGGGGTATTGATTAAGCTTGAAAAACATAGAAAATAAAACTAAAAAGATATCATTAACAGCTGGCTTATTACGTGAGATATAAAGTAAATCAGGAGTACTACAATTGCAGCTGTCGTCCCACTAAGCCTTCTACCATAAGCTGTTAAAGCTATCAAGAATGGAAGACTAATAGATTGCGCTATAATCATGTAGAGGTCTCTTATCTGATAGTATCCTGGTTTCCCAGGCTCTGGGAGTAAGTGGAGGTTAAAGAACCTATTTAATGCTAGAAGACCTGGATAGAAAATCATTGGAATTATAGCGATAATTAGTGAGGAGAAGAATTTTAATTCCTCATTTAGAGAGCTTAAAGCGATACTCTTAATACTGTCCATAGTCTTTCCTACACCTTTATAATGGAATAATCGACCGGAGATTAGTATTGAAATAAATGTTAGAAGTAGATACATTATTACAAGGTTTCCAAGATACTTAGCTACAATCTCGAATATATTCGTGGACGATTCATAAATATGTAAGATTAAGGGCGTAGTCCTAGTATAGATTAGCAAAAGTATACTGACCATTATTGAGAGTGTAGATGTTATAACCCTGAGGCCAGTACTCTCGTATAATGGAGAGAATAACCAGATAGGGAAAAACATATTGGTTAACAGCTTCATGAATCTACTAGGAGGCTTTGGTTTTAACAAATCTAGAGAGAGAACGCCACCCTCTTTCAAAACCCTGTAGACTCTCTCACCCTCTTCTGTTAAAGTATAGTTTCTATCTTCATCTTGCCTAACGAAATCTTTCAACTGTCTAAGGTTATAGTATAGTGACCCTGTGCTTATCTTTAGCATGTCTCTTAAAGTTGTTGCACTTATTTTCCCTGCATCCCCGATGGCCAATATGATTCTCCTCCTAGTCTTATGCCTTAGAAGCCAGACAAGCTCATCTTCACTAGTTGAGTCAATGGAGCCTAGAGGCAAAGCATTCACTCTCTGAACAGTAAAATGTACACTAAATTTTAAACTTGACTATATCGGTAGAGATAAATTCTGTAGTATTACTTAGCTTAAATATATCTTTTTCACTAATTTATCTAGAGAAGAGGTATGCAGAAAGATGAGCTGGGTCGAAGATAGCGTAGTATTCAGGGGGGCGATAAGGAGAAGTGGGAACAGCTTAGTTATCACTATCCCCTCAGAATTATCACAAAGGCTTCTTCTTAGAGAAGGTCAAGAATTTATCATATATGGTATAGGTAGGAAGAGACCAGAATTTGAAGGTGGTTTACAAGTTTATCTAGGATACTTTATAATTCATGAGAAAGTATTCGTAGCGAGAATGAAGATTGAGGTATCAGACGGAAGCTTTGAGAAATTCAGCTCAATAATTAAAGAATTCCAGGAAGCGTATTCTCTAACAGATATTAGATATAAGCAGAGTAGTTCTTCTATTGTAGAGACTGAGCTATATTTCGGAGCATTAACCGATAGGGGGGTTATTAGACCTAAGACTAGGGAAGAGGTAGAAGAAATAGCTTCATCTATGGAGTTTAAGCTTAGGCTTGAAGGATTCAAAGTACTAGAAAAAGAAATTCTAGAGAAGATTATTGAGAAGAGGAATATAGATCCAGCCACGATCTCTAAAGCACCCTACAAGGTTACTGAGATAGTTAGATGGCGGTGGGAGATATAGTTTTATCTAATACTGGGGAGGCCCTTCATAAGTATGAAGCTTATCGCAGACCTCCATCTCCATAGTAAGTATTCTGGGGCCACATCCCAGAGAATGAATATTACAGAGCTCGTAGATTTTGCGAAGATAAAAGGATTAGACATTCTAGGTACAGGAGATGCTCTTCATCCAAAATGGATAAGAGAGCTTGAGAAAGAACTAGAGTATATTGGAGATGGAATATACATTTCTAGAAGAGATGAAAAAACCTATTTTATCATACAAGTAGAAGTTGCAACTATACATCAGTTTAATGGTAAATCAAGAAGAATACATCACGTAATCCTTATGCCTAACTTAGAAGTTGCTATACAACTCTCTGAAGATTTAAGAAAATATGGAGAAATAGAATCTGACGGGAGACCAATTCTTAACATAAACCCTGCTGAGCTAGTTGAGATTGTAATGGAGGTAGATAAGCAGAATATAGTTTTCCCGGCTCATGCTTGGACTCCTTGGTGGAGTATGCTTGGAGCATTCAGCGGGGTAGACCATATTAGAGAATGCTATCAAGACATGGTGAAAAACATTTACGCCGTAGAAACAGGCTTAAGCAGTGACCCTCCAATGAACTGGAGAATAAGCTGGCTAGACAACTATACTCTTGTAAGCTTTAGCGATTCACACAGCCCATATCCATATAGGCTTGGGAGAGAAGCAGTAGTATTTAATCTATCGAAGCCAAGTTACAGAGAAATACTTGAAGCATTAAAGAATAAGGATCCATCTAAGATATTAATGACTATTGAAGTCCCCCCAGAATATGGAAAATACCATTGGAGTGGTCATAGAAATTGCAGCTTCGGTCCAATAGAACCTGAGGAAGCAAAGAGAGTAAATTATAGGTGCCCCGTATGTGGAAGAAAACTTACAAAAGGAGTTGATGATCGTGTAGAAGAACTTGCAGACAGGTCTAGAGGATACATCCCGGAAAATAAGATAAACTACATACACTTAATACCTCTACAAGAATTAATCGCCTTAAGCATGGGGATTCAAGTAGAAAATGAATCAAAACTCAATAGTAGCAAGATATGGAGTGAGTATGAAAAATTAATTAACACATTTGGAAATGAATTCAAAATACTATTAGAAGTAAAAGAAGAAGAAATAGAGAGAGTTGGTGGAAGAAAGCTTGCAGGATTAATATCTTTCATGAGACAAGGTAAACTTAAGATTATCCCAGGATATGATGGTGTATACGGAAAGCTTGTCGTGGAACATGAACAGCAGGGAAAACCAATAAACATTAGAAAGCTTGAAGATTACTTCTAGATCTAACGTAAAAAGCCTTAGCATTTAGTTACAAAATCTAACTATCTACGACTATAATAGCATGCTATTAATTAATACCTGTAATAAAAGATCTCTTATAAAAATGAAGAATCAAGTACATATCAATGGTAAAGTATATCTACATGCTTTCAGGATAAGGAACATATCCTTGAAATCAACTTATCCTACAACTTCTATCTCTTAAGCATAATCCTACAAGACACTGAGATAGATGAAGGATTAGTACCCCCCAAGGATTCAGTAGATAAAGTCTCAACAGGATCAATTAAGTCATTAGTTAAAAAGATAATACATCTAGATAGCCCCGGGCGGGATTTGAACCCGCGACCTGCGGCTTTCCTGCAAACTTAACAAGTTTTCATCAATGATACAAGGCCGCCGCTCTACCCGCTGAGCTACCGGGGCTCAACACTACAATATTGAAACTAAACATTCTCCTTTTTATGTTTAATTTTCTTCGATGAGCAGTAACAGAAGGGGGAAAAGACATTTCTCAAAGACTTAAAAACAAAACAGACTCAAACTATGAACTATCTTATTAAGGCTATCAAAATCTAATAACTACCATACATTTATACATTAAAGAAAACAACGGATAGAAGCGGGGCCGTGGTCTAGCTTGGCTATGACACGCGGCTCGGGCCCGCGAGATCCTGGGTTCAAATCCCAGCGGCCCCACATAATATGTAATCTGAGAAAACCACTTAACGTTATGCGTTAATGAGATTATTTATTCACTGAAAATCAAAAGATCTTCATAGATGTTTAGAGTCATCTTAATGGGCCCGAGGGGACTTGAACCCCTGTCCTCCGGCTCTCTACGAGTCTTCACCGCAGGCCGGCGCCATGTCCATTCTAGGCCACGGGCCCATTCCTATGTATAGCTAGGTTTTTCCCGATTCTTCTATTTTTACTTAGACTATTTAAACAGTAGATTGGCCAAGAGGCTTTCTTAAAGTCTATTTTTCAAGTTAATAGCGTTTTTAAGTGGTGTTTTTATCTCCATGTGGTGAGCTCTATCTTTATATGGTGGAGTATCATATGTTGAGAAGGGTTTTGTGGGCTATTGCCCAGAAGGGAGAGCTCCTTTAAAATTATGGAGATTAGCTGAAGATAGAAGTAGTAGGTTGATTTTAGCATTAGATGTCATAGATGGGTCTCCCTTCAAATGGGGGGATAGAAGTCTTCTTGATAGATGCTTCAGACTGCTTGATAGCTTAAGAGAATACATTGTAGGTGTTAAGATAGGTTTTCCACTACTATTATCAATCGGTGTTAGTGGGGTAAGAGAGATAATAGCAGATTTTAAGGGAGAATTCTACTTTCTATCAGATTTTAAGATAGGAGACATACCAGAAATAGCTACGTATACTGTGAGTTCTCTACAAGACCTAGGATTTGATGGTGCAACTATACACTTATTTCAAGGAGGTTTAACAAGGATAACTAGAGACTCTATTGATTTATTCGGAGTATTAATGATGAGCCATCCTGAAGCAATACTCTTCGAAAAGAACTTTAATGAATTAATTAATGAAGCATTAAAAGCCAGAGTAGATGGTGTAATTGTTGGAGCAACTAAGAAAGAATACATACAAAAAGCTAGAAAAAAGATACCTCAAAAAACGATCTTGTGCCCAGGTATAATAACTCAGGGTGCTGAACCTAGTCAAGCCTTAAAGTATGGTGGAGATTTTGAAATAATTGGAAGAGCAATTACAGCATCTACTGATCCTATCTTATCTACTAGAAAAATCCTAGAGGTTGAGAGAGGTGTACTCCAAAGATAGGTTAGCAGAAATCCTAATATCTACTAACTGTGTAAAATTTGGAGAATTCATTCTTAGCTCAGGAGCTAAGAGTAATGTTTATGTTGACATGAGGAAGATAATATCTCATCCAGCTGAATTCATGGAGTTGATTAGGATTTATGCAAGAATGGTAAGCAATTTAAAGTTTGATATCTTAGCGGGTGTAGAATCTGGGGGGATACCATTTGCTACAGCAATTGGAGTAGAACTAAAGAAGCCAATAATATATGTTAGGAAAGAATATAAGAATCATGGATTAAAGAAGATTATCGAAGGAGAATACAAAGAGGGAGATATAGCGTTAGTCATTGATGATGTATCTACAACAGGCAGCTCTATTGCCAGAGCCGTAGAAGCCTTGAAGTCAAACAACTTGATAGTCTACGATGCATTCGTTATCGTTGATAGAGAAGAAGGAGCAAGAGAGAAACTACAACAATTAAACATCGAATTACATTATTTGATAACACTTAGAGAGATTCTCTCTCTGATGTCTCAGCAAGCCTCGATACCTTATACTAAGGAGATTAGGGGGAACCGCCATGAATAATAGATCATCCATGAACAAACCCTTAAACGATGAAGCAGGAAGCATACAGCTACCTCGCCAGACTCAATCAAGATATATCCTTGGAGAAGTATATAGCATAAGGCAGCTAACTCCATCCATTAAAGAATATACTATTAAGCTTGAAGAGGAGATTAATCCAAACCCAGGGCAATTTGCAATGCTCTGGATACCCAACATAGGAGAGATACCCCTAAGCTTTGCAGATTATTCTACAGGGACTGTAAAATTCATTATTTGCAGAGTAGGCTTCGTCACCACCTATATTCATCGGAATATCCTTGTCGGCTCAAGAGTATTCTTAAGAGGTCCTCTTGGAAACGGTTTTACATTATGCTCATTGAAGAACTGCTTATTAATAGGAGGGGGATACGGGCTTGCGCCACTCTATTATCTAGGTAGAATACTAGCTATGAATAATTGTAGATTGAAGACTTTGTTGGGATTTAAGAATTCTAGCGATGTATTCTATGTTAGTGAATTCAGTGAAATCTCCGATACTTATATCTCAACCGAGGATGGTGAAGAAGGATTTAAAGGAACAGTAGTAGATATGGTGAGAAAAATTCTAGCAGAGGAGACATTCGATATAGTTTATGTATGTGGGAGAGAACAAATGTTAATGAAAGTGGTTAAAGAATGTTCAGCAAAAGGTATGAAGACTGAGGCTTCTCTTGAGAGAATAATTAAATGTGGAGTAGGTCTCTGCGGGTCATGCTCAGTTGAACCCCTAGGATTAAGAGTTTGTAGAGATGGTCCAGTATTTGACGGTAGACTTCTATTAAAGCTTGAGGATCCTTTGAAAAATAATAGGGAAGAAATATGTATAAAGAATTAAAAAATCTAGATTATTTCTGTAAGATGGGTTTTCCAGAGGATCTTTCAATAGATTTAGCAACATCTATATCAAAGCTATCCCTCCGAAATCCTACAATATTAGCTTCTGGGATATTAGGGTCGTCTTGCAGTTTATTGAAACGTATAGAGGACGCTGGAGCAGGTGCATTAACTACTAAGACTATTACTAAGAATCCACGTGAAGGCTACGTAAACCCTGTATTCGTAGATCTTGGCTATGGTTACCTGAATGCAATAGGTTTAAGGAATCCAGGAGCAGATAATTTCAGTAAGGAACTCTCCAAAGCAAAGAAAAACATCCAGATACCAATAATAACTAGTATTGGGGGGAGTAGCATAGAAGAATTCATGTATGTAGCGGAGAGAATGTTAGAATCGGGTTCCGATGCTTTAGAGATTAACCTCTCTTGCCCTCATGTTGAAGGATACGGTCTAGACATCGGCTCCGATATAAAACTAACACAGCAGATAATAAAACAGTTAAAAAGTATATCTTCGAAGCCATTATTTGCAAAGATTTCATTACATCAATCTCGAATAGATATTCTAGAAAAATATATTGATGCAGGTCTTGATGGTATATCAGCTATCAACACTGTGAAAGCTTTAGCAATCAATATTAAAGCATTATCTCCCATTCTCTCGAACATCGTTGGAGGATTATCAGGACCATGTATAAAACCTATAGCCTTAGCAGTCGTATACGAAATCTATAGAGAATTCCCAGATATACCAATTATTGGAGTTGGAGGAATACAGAGCCCTGAAGATGCAGTTGAGATGATCTTGGTTGGAGCATCCGCAGTTGGTATAGGCTCAGCCATAGTTAGAAAAGACCTAGAAATATTTAGGGAGATAACGAGGGGAATTGGAAAATTCATGCTTGAAAATGGATTCAAATCTATAAGAGAGCTCATAGGATACATACATAGAAGATGACCATGATATAGATTCCACAACTGGAGATTATGCTTCACAACAATATCTATGTCTAAGCCCACCGAGACCATAGGAAAAAGATTATTATCCTAACCTTATGACTAATTGATAGATGAAACGTAAAGATGAGATAACTAGTATCTTAGGAAAGTATTCTAAGAACCAATTAACGATAGGTATTCTCGGGACGCACTCTGCCTTAGAAGTATGTAGAGGAGCAAAGGATGAAGGTTTCAAAACAGTAGTTATATGTCAGAAGAAAAGAGAAAAAATCTACTCTAATTATTTTATCTCTAGAGAGAGGTTCGGAAAGAGGGTCGGCATTATTGATGATGTAATAATCTTAGAAAGATTTAGAGATATAGCTAGAGATGAGGTTCAAGAAGAGCTTAGGAGGAAGAATACAATATTGATTCCACATAGAGGACTATCTGTATACGTAGGATACGAAGTAATAGAAAATATGTTAAGAGTACCGATCTTCGGAAACAGATACCTTTTAAAGATCGAAGAAAGAGGAGTAGACTTCGACCAATACAAGTTATTGGATAAAGCAGGAATACCATATCCGAGGATCTATAGAAGTCCTGATGAAATCGATAGGCCTGTAATAGTTAAAGTATCTGAAGCAGTCAGAGAATATGAAAGAGCTTTCTTCCTAGCTTCCTCCCCTAGGGAGTTTGAAGAAAAATCAAGAGATCTTATAGAAAAGAAGCTAGTAACGAGACAAGCTATCGAGAAAGCAGTTATCGAAGAATTAATAGTAGGAGCATACTTCAATTTTAACTTCTTCTATTCTCCACTAGATGGAGAGATCGAGCTGCTTGGAATAGATATGAGGAGGCAGACGAACCTCGACGGATTGTTAAGGCTGCCTGTTACTCAACAGTTAGAGGTATTGAAGTTTATAGAGGTTAGAAATATCGAAGTAGGTCATATAGCTTGTACTATTAGAGAATCTCTGCTTGAAAGAGCATTTGAATTAGCTGAGAGATTTGTGAAGACTACTCAGGATACCTGTCCACCTGGAGTCATAGGACCGTTTGCTCTTCAGAGTATAGTAGTCCCTGGCCCCCCTCAAGAGGAAATTATAGTATATGATGTTAGCGTAAGAGTTCCAGGATCTCCAGGCGTAAAGTTTACTCCGTACTCTGAGAATCTATGGGGTTTCCCTATAAGTGTTGGTCGAAGAATCGCTATGGAGATTAAAGAAGCATTAAGAGAAGATAGATTAGAGGAGGTTCTTACATGATTAGTAGAAGTGAAATATTAAGCACTCTATCACAATACAATGAATCAGATATTAAGATAGGGACACTATGCTCTCATTCCTCTCTCCAGATATTTCATGGGGCTAGAAGAGAAGGTATACCATCAGTAGGAATAGTGTTGAAGGAGAATAAACCATACTATGAAAGCTTCACTAATGCTCTTCCAGAGATGTTCCTAGAGGTTCAAGACTATAAAGAAATAATGACTGATAATTTTCAGAAAAAACTGATTTCGGAAAATGTAATCATTATTCCACATGGATCATTAGTAGAGTATATTGGAGCAGAGAATCTTCTAGAAAGATTTAGAGTGCCCATGTTCGGTAACAGATTAACATTGTACTGGGAAAGTGATAGAAGGAGACAGAGAAGATGGCTTAAGGAAGCTGGAGTGAACTCCCCGACTATCTATGAGAACCCCTCCAATATTGATAAGCCTGTAATCGTTAAACTCCACGGCGCAAAAGGTGGAAGAGGATATTTCAAAGCTTCCAACTCACAAGAATTCTTTACAAAGTTTAACGAGCTTAGAATGAGGAAACTCATAAGCAGCTTAGACGATATAATTATAGAAGAATTCATAGCTGGAGTAAGATATTATCCCCACTTCTTCCTCAGCATCCTTGAAGAAAAGAATCTACCAGGCTTGGACGAAGGGAGACTAGAACTTCTTGGGATAGACCGAAGACTTGAAGTTATTGATGAAATACATAGAGGATTACCCCTAATTATTGAAGATTACCTAGATTATACCGTGACAGGGAATGTCGGCGTAGTTGTTAGAGAAAAATACCTGGTGGATCTACTAAGATACGCTGTCAGAATTGTTTCTTCCGCTAGGAAACTCTTTTACCCAGGTTTAATCGGCCCATTCTGTTTAGAAACTATATATAATCCAGCTAGAGGATTCATCGTGTTCGAAGTTTCAGCTAGAATAGTGGCTGGAACAAATCTGTACCCAGATGGTTCTCCATACTCAACATACTACTATGATGAACCTATGTCTATGGGTAGGAGAATAGCGAAAGAGATAAGGAGAGCAGTTAATCTAAATTCTTTACATAAACTAGTTTATTAGAAAGTAAGCAATCAACGACGATTAGATAAGCTGAACATGCAACTTTATTAAACCATGTAATCTTTTATTATCTGGTTGAGATAAAAGATATATTCTAGTTCTAGATTATCGTGAGAGGGATTTCGTGGTTAAGGTTTTAGAAGATACAGGGTTATCTTTCGATGATGTTCTCCTAATACCCAGAAAATCATCTATAGCTTCTAGAAGGGAGATCGATACAAGGTCTAGGTTTACTCAAAGAATTATGATAAATATTCCTATTGTATCTGCAGCAATGGATACTGTTACAGAGTCTGCTATGGCTATAACTCTTGCAAGAGAAGGTGGAATAGGAGTTATACATCGTTTCATCCCTCCTGAGAGGCAAGCAGAAGAAGTAGCTAAAGTAAAGAGAGCAGATAATGTAATCATTGAGAAGCCTATAACCATAGCCCCAGATAGAACAATTGGAGAAGCAAGAGAACTTATGAGAACCCTCGGGATAAGCGGGTTGCTAGTTGTAGATCCTGAAAATAGGCTTCTAGGGATCCTTACAAGAAGAGATGTATTATTCGAAGCCGACTCTACACCTGTAAGTAGATGTATGACCCCTAGAGAAAGAATGATTGTTGCTGAATCAAACATATCTTTAGAGGAAGCTAAGAATATCTTCAAACAATATAAAGTTGAGAAGATACCTATAGTTGACCGAGAGAACAGAGTTAGAGGATTAATAACATGCGTCGACCTATTAAAGAGAGAAGCCTACCCTAATGCTTCCAGGGATTCTAAGGGTAGATTACTTGTCGCAGCCGCAATAGGCGTAAAAGAGAAAGAAATAGACCGTGCAAAGCTTCTGGTAGAGGCTGGAGCTGATGCAATAGTGATAGATGTTGCACATGGGCATACAAGCATGTGTATTGAGACTATAAAGAAGCTTAGAAGAATCTATGGAGATAATGTAGAGATAGTTGCAGGCAATGTTGCTACAGCTGAAGGTGTTGAAGATCTTGCCTCAGCAGGAGCAAACGCTGTAAAAGTAGGCGTAGGACCGGGCTCCGTATGTACAACGAGGATAGTTGCAGGTGTAGGTGTACCACAATTATCTGCTATTCTTGAATGTGCTAATGCAGCTGAGAAGATGGATGTACCAATTATAGCTGATGGAGGTATACGTGAAAGCGGAGATATAGTTAAAGCATTAGCTGCAGGAGCTTCCTCCGTCATGATAGGTAGGTTGCTAGCTGGAACAGATGAGAGCCCTGGAGCAGTAGTAGTTAAGAATGGTAGAAGATACAAAATCTATAGAGGTATGGCTTCAATATATGCTATGCTAGGTAGAGAGGCTAGGTCTAGGGAAGATCCTACAGAAGCATTGATAGATGCTTCTGAATATTCATACTATGCTGAAGGTGTCGAAGCATACATACCATACACTGGCTCAGCTTCAGAGATGATAAAGAAGCTAGTTGCAGGATTAAGATCTGGAATGAGCTACCTAGGTGCGAGAACTATACCTGAACTAAAACATAACTCTATATTCATTAGAGTTACACAAGCAGGAATAAGAGAAAGCATGCCTCATGATGTTGAAGTAATCTAGTGTAGCATCTCAGGAGTACCACCCTACTCTATCCTCGGAAACATAAACAAACCATCCTAAAAATAATGAAGTAAATAAAATAATTTAGGGAGAGTGGCTGGCCGATGAGTTATAGTAGTTGCTCGGCTAGCGGGAGATCTAGATTTCACCACTCTCTGGAGTATTACTTCAAACCCTACTAGCCTCACAACTTTTACTGCTCATCGGCCAGCAGGGTCGTTGATTGTCTGGTCGTCTGCTATAAAATATGCTTTCCTAAACATCTTCAGTATCCTTGACTGTATCTTGTATATTGCTTTCATTTGTGGTAGAGAATAGACGATCCCTCTGAATTCTTCTGGGACCTCCCATTTATCTCTCCATCGTTTTGCATTAATGTAAATGTTTATAGCTAGCTGAGATAGATGATTGCGGATATGGTAGTTGTATCTTCCATTGTTACGGTTTGGCGTTAATCCTACGAACTTCTTAAGAATATTCAATGGTAGATGTAATGGTAGTTTTATCGTTAATATAGCGACTTCAACACTATCATTGAATCCAAGTAGTCTACAAGCCTCCTTATAAATAGTGTTATCAGAAAGCATCTCAATAATCTTCTCTGCGAGCTTCTTTTTATCCTCCTCCATTAGTCTTATGTCGTCTCTCAGCCAGTCATACCCATCATTCCTAACCCACTGCTTCAATGCCTTAATCCTCCTAGATAATAGCTCGTACTCGTTGATCAACGGTTGTACTTTTATCTTCTTTTCTATCTCTTCGATTGTTAAAGCCCTAAAACATTCTCTAGGAATCTTTGAAAGCATCAATGCATCAACTTCATCAGACTTCCTTACATTATTCTCTCTTCTAAGCTTCTTCAACATACTTG
>JAKCEX010000046.1 GCA_023539395.1 Candidatus Geocrenenecus arthurdayi
CAAAATATTAATAGGCTTGCATAAAAGACTCTACTTCTTCTTTACTCTCTTCTTAGCTTGTTTTGCTTGAGGCTTCTTTACTGCTTTCTCTCTTAGATATAGGAAGACGCTCTTCTCAGCTAGCTTATTCATTTCTTCAAGAATTTTTCTGGCTTCCTCGCTTTCAACTGCTTTCTTGAATATGTCTTCATTTCTAAACTCCATCTCTATACAGCAATCCACAGGTAGCTCTTCTACCTGGTATCCTCCATACACAAACTTCACAGAAGCTGATCTCAACCCAGCCAGCTTCTTCAAGAACCTAGCATAATTCTTTAAGATAAATCCTTGGAATTCTTCTACTGAAACTTCAGGCTTCTTCTTTAACTCCTGAACTACTCTAATCATACAGAATAGATGTATAAACCTATTTTTATGATTTACTCTAATTAATCCAGCATACTACATGGCATGAGAGTAGACTCTCTAAGAAACAGCTACTCAGCATGTAAACTTGAAGTAAGAATAACCACAAGCGTTATCTTGAAACACGATATAAAAATGGAGGGGTAGAGCTAAGTATAAAATATACCATAAAAACTTCTAAACTGAGGAGTTGCTCCGGTAGTATAGCCCGGACAAGTATACGGGCCTTTCGAGCCCGGGACCCGGGTTCAAATCCCGGCCGGAGCAAAAACCAAAAATTCCTCCCAAAACACATTCGTTAATAAGATAAAATTTTCAAATTTCTCTAAAACCTCTATGTCGACATTAAAGTTTAGAGATGACGATTGGAGTAATGGTTCTTCTAAGTCTTCCATTTGATTGATTTCTAGCTAGGTAGCTTATATCTCCTATACCTGCTTCTATTTTTCGAGTATAGTCTTGAGTTTACCTATAAGCATTTTTACATCATCTACTGCAAGTTCAACTTCTCTACTCGGCATCCAGTTTTCATAAAAGTTTTGGTGGAGATTGTTTGCTCTACCCCATAGATATCTCAACTCTTTATCTCTTAATCTTTCAGCTAACTCATCCATATACTCCCATAGACTAGCATGGCTTCTAAGTTCTCTTCCCTCTTTCGCAGCTAGAGCTTTAACGATCTGGGATGCGGCGCCCCATGCTTTCTCAGATGCTTGAATGTAATCCCTCTTTCTCAGATACTCCTCAGCTTCATCCATATACTTTTCAGATAACTTCAAATGGATCTCAGTCTTTTCATCGGGGTTTAGGGGTTCGTTAAGCATCTTTGTTAAGGCTTCGATTATAATCTCTTCTTCCATAGCCCCTCTCTTCTCAGATTCTTCTTTTAACTTCTTCTCAATCCTCTTTGGCAGTACTATTGAGGTCATGTTCTTACCTTCTCTATAACCACTTTTAAACTTCACACATAAAAGTCTATATCAATAAATCTAGACAAAGATATTTAGGATATTTAGACATAAAGTTGACCTAGGGATTTTCAGCAGTATAAACTCTTACTCTAGTCGATGAATATTTGCGTAGTATATTTTGTTGATTCAAGGTGTATCTTAAAAACCTTAAATAATGATTGATAGATGGTTACAGAGAATGAGATTGAAGAAGACATTCTATTCAATGCTGGTTTTAGCAGTATTATTGTTTTCTTATTCCTACTATGTTGTTGAGGGTGATGAGCAGGCATTAGAGAGGTTGATTGAAGTAGATAGATATGGTTTCTTGTATGTTATTGATAATATCCCATTAGATGGTGGATATGCTGAGGTTGGATTTCCTAAGCAGCTTATATCAAACCTCGTAGATTACTATACGCCTAATGGTAGCATTGAACTTAAGATTGAAGGGCAGATATTCTGGCTTAAAGTATCTCCTAGACAATCTTCTAGTAGTGTAAAGCTGATAACAATCTTTGGAGATTTAGTAAAGAGGAGTGGGGCAGAAAATTTCAAGATAGAGTTTCCAGTGAATCCCTTAACTAGGGAAGACCTTGAAAAAGTTAATGTTAGGATAATCCTGCCAGAAGGTTCTAATATAAGTAGAATTTCACCTTCAACAATAGAAGTTAAAGAGAATAATATAGAAGTAGAGGGGGCGCTATCTATAGATACTACTCAAGTTCATAACCTACAATTAGAGTTCGCAATAGGGGAGATCAGCTTACTTAAGCCTATCTACACATATCTTACGTTAGACTTGTCTACGAGGCAGGCTGAGTATAATGTTAAGTTCACCCTAAGAGATGGAAAAACTATTGATAGCTTTTACTTCAATCTACCTAATGGGTCAAGAATTCTTGAGACTAGAGATCATTTGAAGAAACTCCCGAATAGCTATGATGAGCGGACTGGTAAGCTTACGGTATCTCTTGATAGAAAATTAAAAGTAGGTGAAAGCCAGACAATAATAATAAGGTTTGAGCCTCCTGAGAATTTCTTCTACAAGGTCGAAGAAGGATCTATATTGATATCCCCTTATCTACCATTTAATTTGAGTACTCCAGACTATAGAGTCAGCGTAATCCTACCATCTATGGAATATGTCTCTTCGAGCCTTGATCCAATAGAGGTTAAGAAGACTTATCCTGAGAAGACTCTTCTAACATTCTCTCTAGGGGTTGCATCTCCACTAACCATGGATTTGAGGAAGTTCAATGTAATAGTTAAACCTGTTCTAAGCATGTTCTCATTCATTCCATATATGCTAGGTGTATCGATGATAATCATGATATTCGGTGTTCTAGCTTATTCTTTGAAACCCGTCTTTAAGCCTTCTTTGAAAGAGTATGAAGAGAGAGCTAGGAAATTAATTGATGAAGTTGAGGGGCTGGTGAGTTCATGTAGAGTTCTCGGCGAGTTAATAACTAGTAAGAAGATACTGGATAAAGGGTATGTTAGACCAAGGATACTAGGAATTAGGAATGATGTAGCTAGACATGTGAGCAAGATAGCTAGCTACTCTGTAGACTTGAAGAAGACTTATCCAGAAGCAGTAGATAGGATAGATTCATTAATGGTAACATCTAGAATGATCCAAGAATCTATTGAGCATCTCTGGACCCAGACTCATAGATACTTAACAGGAGCCATCGCAAAAACACTCTTCACCAAACAGGTAGAAGAAAACTACAAAAACATTCTTAAGTATCTGGATAAGCTAGTTAAGGAAGGAGAAATGTTAAGAAAAGCTTTATCTAGATAGAGCTTCTACGAACCATTTAACAATATCTTCTTCAGGGTTTTTCATTATCTTCCAAAGCTTCCTAGATTTCTCTTTGCAGGTCTGGGAAATATCATCGATATTCTTTAAGATGTTCTGGAGGGTCTTCAGTGAACTATCTAAGCTCTTATAATGTTTTACTAATCCTATCCTAGATAAGAATTTGAGTATAGTTGGTTGTTTACCAGGGTAGATTGATATACATGGCTTCCCTAGGAGTGCAGCTTCCTGAGTCATCGTCCCTCCTCCACCTATAAAAATCTTGGAATAATATATGAGGTGGCTTGCAATAAGAGGCTTACTTATTACTAAGGTGTCTTTATTCATTAAGAGCTGCTCAGCTATTTGAGTTTGCTCTCTATATCTTGCTAAAACCAAGACTTTCATATCATACCTTCTTACAACGTCTATGAGTTTTGCAAGTACCTTGATATATTGAGTATCATTAAGCATTAAGTAGGAGGCTGCGGATTCTGGGAGTCTAACCAGAATATATCCACCTTCGATATTGAGGTCTTTTATTATAGTACTATCAGGTTGGAAGTCCTTCAGCCAGAAGTATGGGTCAAGTACTCTGTACTTCTTAATCTTGATAGGTCTTACACCGTATCTAGCCCATTCACTGGTTTCTATGATCCAAGGAGTTAAGATTAGTCTAGATAAGGGTGCAGTGAGGAAATTCACTGGAGAATGTGGAGAATCTGATGCAAGTATATGTGGCTTCTGGAGACCATAAGCAATTCGTGATGCTTCAACTGAGCCACTTGAAACTACAAGGTCGATTTCTTCGATTGGTACCTCATCAATAAGGAGGTTAAGCCTCTCAATACTTGCTTTAAGCTTCTCTCTTAAACTATATCCACCAAATCTACCGATAATCTTTATTTCCCAATCTCTAAAAGCTTCTTTGATTAAACTATCCAGCTGCTCATATCTTCTAGAGGTGAGGAATATGCTGTATCCACGCTTCTTGAGAATTTTAGCTATTGATATAAAATAGAAGAGCTGCTTAGGAGTCAGTATATCAAACCAAAGCATCATCATTATCACTTAGAAGCATTTACTATAATGTTTTTCGTCATAGATTGATTAATGGTAAGCATCAACATGCGCCAACTATAGTGCACTCACAGTAAATAGAATCACTGTCATTTTTAGAATCTCTAGAATTCCCCCTCGAAGAATTCTTGAATAGGAATCTTTTAAAATAAGTTTAGTAAGGAAATAAGAGGTTATGATTACGCTTTTCATATTTTTCATCCTCTCCTTAACCTTGGTAATGCTTCTAACACCATTATTCATAAAAATTGGAAGAAGATTAAACCTAACAGGAGTAGATATACATAAGCCTGATAAACCATCTATACCTAAAACGGGTGGACCTGCAATAGTAATCGGAGTTATAGCTAGTCTTACATTATACCTCTTTGTTAAAGGGTTTTCTACTGAGATAATTGCATTGATTTATTCTTCTCTCATCGCAGCCTCGATAGGTTTAATAGAAGATATTAGAGGGGAGATTAACCCGAAAGTTAAGCCTGTGCTGCTGGTCGTTGCAGGTATACCTATAATTGCACTATCTGTTTACACCCCTCGGCCTGTTCTACCTTTCATAGGTGCTACAAGGTTAACTAAGATCTATCCCTTCCTTATTCTTGTGAGTTATCCAGTAGTCTGTAATGCTGTTAATAGTATAGATGTCTTGAATGGGTCTATTTCTTTTACATCTATAGCTTTCTTCACTGCTGTCTTAGTTGTTTCAGTAATCCATGACTTTGAGTATCCAATGCTAGTTTCAGTTATTATGCTGGCAGCATTAATGGGGTTCGCTATTTACAACAAATATCCTTCAAGAGTATTTGCAGGTAATTCTGGAAGCTTGTTTATTGGAGCGGTAATGGTTTCAATAGCTATTATTGGGAGAGTAGAAGTTGTCGCAATTATTGCTCTACTACCACATATAATGAATGAGATGCATGTAATATTCTCTATGCGTGGGTTGAAGTCTGCAAAACAATATAATTCTCGACCTATAATAATTGAGAATGGACTTATTACAGCTAATCCTGATGAAAAAGCACCTATAACTCTTGTAAGAATGCTTTCAGCGAAGATAAAAGCTAGGGAGGATAGCTTAGTGAAATCTATATCTCTCCTCTCATTCTATTCTATGATGCTAGCAATCTTAACCAATATGTTGTTCATGAGGTGAGTAAGGTATGTCTTTGCTAAGAAATACTTTAATGGTTCTCATACTCTTAACGATTGCTTGGGTTGGGTTCATATTTATAACATTCATACTTGCATATACTCTGTTTCCCGCCCTAGAGTATGCAGATGGAAGCTTAACATTAGGGTTAATGAGAGTCGCTGTTGGGATAGCTGTGATTATGCTATGGATATATGGATGGTATATGCTAACAAAGACATGGCTACGTAAAATGTTATCATAATAAATCAAAAATAGTAACAATTAACATCTAGTAAAATGAGTATGAAATAGGTGGTGTCTAGAGGTATTGAATGTAGGTGTTGTAGGTGTAGGCTTCTGGGGAAGAAACCATGTAAGAGTATTCTCTGAGTTACCTTATGTAAAAGTTGAGGCAGTCTGCGATATTGACTATGAGAGAGCTAGAGATGTAGCTGCGAAATTTAATGTTGTGAATTATTATTCAAGTATAGATGAGATGCTTAAGAGGCATAGTCTAGAAGCTGTCTCAATATGTACTCCATCTGTTAGCCATGCAGAATTAACTATAAAATGCCTTGAGGCGGGGGTAAATGTCTTCGTTGAGAAACCTCTCGCTTCAACTCTAGATGAGTGCCTCAAGATTATAGATACTGTAAAATCTTGTAATAAAGTTGTTATGACGGGATTTATTGAGAGATTTAACCCAAGTGTAAGAAAAGCGAAAGACCTTCTAAGAAATGGGGAGATTGGAGATGTAATTATGTCTCATAGTAGGAGGATAGGTTGGTGGCCAGAGAGGATAGGTGATGTAGGAGTAGTAAAGGATACGGCTATACATGATATAGACCTTGCGAGGTATATATTCGAAGATGAGCCTTCACAAGTATATGCGAGAGGCGGTAGGCAGAAACATACTATAGCAGAAGACCATGTACAAGCAATACTATCATTTAGAGATAATGATAAAACTGCGTTTATTGAGGCAAACTGGCTAACACCTAGAAAGAAGAGAGAAATGTATATTACAGGCTCAAACGGTGTAATAACTATACAGTTTCTAACACAACAACTAGTAATAGAGAAAGCAGACATAGTCTTGGAACCATTATTAAAGTATGAAGAACCATTGAAGAATGAGCTAGCATATTTTACTGAATGTCTCCTAAGTAAGTGTAAGCCAATGCCAGATGAAGTAGATGGTGCTAAAGCAATAGCAATAGCAGAAGCAATAATTAAATCAATCCAGACAAACAAGTCAGTAGAACTAGAGATTAGAAAGATAAAATAGACTACAATTAATGTAAAAATGAGTATATTTCCATGATTATGGTAAATGGATAATCTATAAATTCCTGAAATGAATCATCTAAATGATAAAAGAGATGTCTAGTTGGAAGCCTTGGATCGAAGTTATAAGAGTTAAGTTTTTCTTAGCAGGAATACCTTCTGTTATCCTTGGAGTAGCTCTCTCAGTATACTGGACTGGATACTTTAATTTCTTAAACTTCACTTTATCGTTGATTGGAGTTATTCTAGCAATGATTGGAACATACACATTCAATGAATACTATGACTTTAAAACAGGGGTAGACATTATTATTCCAAGCGATCATGTAACACCATTCAATGCAGGGAGCAGGATACTTCCATCAGGAACTCTTAAACCTGAGCCCGTACTTAAGCTTGGCATTGTAGCATGGATACTCTACTCTTTCATCGCAGCATACTTTACACTCACCATAGGCTGGCTAATCATTCCATTAGCTCTCATGGGATTCATATCTGGAGCATTCTATACTGCTCCACCCTTCAAGTGGGCTTATAGAGGAGTAGGAGAAGCTTTTATAGGCTTAAACTATGGTCCATTAATTACTTTTGGAAGTTATTATGTTCAAGCTATGAATCTTCCAGTCCAGTTGATAATCCTACCTTCACTTATACCAGGCCTACTGATAACAGCTGTAATCTGGATAAATGAGTTTCCAGACTACCCTGCAGATAAGACTGTAGGTAAGATGAACCTTGTAGCTAGATTAGGATTAGAGAAGGCTAGAACAATTTATTATCTCTTAACATTAAGCATTTACATAGTATTATTAGTGGGGGCCTTCCTACATGTAATTCCTCTAACAGGACTAATAGTATTCGTAACACTACCCATAACATACAGCAACATCGCTGTACTTAAGAAGTACTATAATGTTCCTAGAAAGCTTATCCCCGCTATGCGTGGAACAATCCTGTTATTTGTGTCTTCAACTCTTCTCTTAGCTTTAGGGTATTTTCTAGCTTCATGGTGAAGGATAGTGGGATATTCTAGGAGAGTCCTTCCCCTCTATATTCCTCCTACATTGATGGTTAAACAAGCAGCTTCTCTGATGACGTTTAAGTATGCAACTAGGTGGAGTGGGTTTGGTAGATGGGTAAAGGATATATCAGTTCTTCTCAAGATCTCTGCAGGAGCTATTGGTATTGGATGCTTCGGTTACCCAATACACCCAGTATTTGAAGTTACATCCAACTGTAATCTAAGATGCCTCCATTGTCATGCTAGGGGAGGAGAGTTTAGACTTGATGAGCTGGATACAAAGAATGCGAAGAAGGTTATTGAGAGTCTTGCAGATGTACGTGAATTTCGTACACTAGTCTTTACTGGAGGAGAACCTCTAGTTAGGAGAGACATTTTTCAATTAATGGAGTATGCCTCCAACATAGGATTCTATACAATTTTAGCTACAAATGGAACTTTAATAACAAGAGAAGTAGCTAGGAAACTTATAGAAGCTAAGATTGGAGGTATAGCTGCAAGTATAGATTTCGTTGACCCAGTTCTGCATGATGAATATCGTGGAGCTTCAGGTGCATTTGAAAAAACATTAAAAGGTATATTAAATGCTCAGAGGGAAGGATTATACATACAGATTAATATCACTATTTCTAAACGTAACATTAATCAACTCAGAGAATTAACCATGCTAGCAGACAAGATAGGAGCCCACGTTATACTTCTATATCAGCTAATCCCTTCTGGAAGAGGAGAGAATCTCTTTGATGAAACTCTCGATTCAGAGTACTTCAGAATATTGATTGAAAAGCTACGTAATATTCAGAGTGGGATTAATCCTGTCACCGTACCTGTAGGTCTTCCAGAATACTTTGCATATCTTACAAAATCTATAGGTCTAAATCCTAAGATCGCATCACACGTTTTTAGGGGATGTATAGCTGGAAGAGGAATGTACTACATAAAACCTAATGGGGATGTTTGGCCATGCCCATTCCTCCCAATACCTGCTGGAAACCTAAAAGAAAAATCAGCTAAAGAAATATGGAGAAGCTCAGTCTTTAATATGTTTAGAGATAGAAGTAGATTGAAAGGCCAATGTAGTAGATGTATCTATAGAGAAGTATGTGGAGGATGCCGTGCAAGAGCATACGCTTATACAAGAGACCCGTTAGAGTCAGACCCCTGCTGCCCACTCTATAAAGTAGAAAAACCTATAACGAGCGTACAGAAAATCTAATCAATCTGCAAAGAATCATTAGCAAAAGTGTAGTGTAAAGTTATTACGATACGGGAGCAGGCACGTTTACTGCTCTCCCATATGTTTGAGTAATGCTCCCTCCAGAGTTTTTACTGTCATGAACAAATTCTCTTACTGTTATGATTTAATGCATAACAATATCTCTTCCTTATTTTGACTCAATATTCATCTATAATATCGCTTCAAGCCGTTATTAGCTAGGTAATGTTGTCTTTTCACCGCTGACTTCCGCTTGCTGGAATGACTCCACCATCAGCTTAGTAGAGTTTATAGGTTTATCAAGCCTTACCCTTTATCTTCAAAATGTTCTTCGGGGCCACCTGGATAGCAGTGGATTTAAGAGTATTCTTTAAGACTTCTTGAATTCATCAATCATCTTTCTTACTAATGTTATGGCGTATTCAGCTTCGCTTGGGTTATAGACTCCTCCATAGAAAGCTTCATCATGTAGTGTCTTCATTACATCGCTATATACTGCTCTCAAGTCTTCACGTCCAATCTATCTAAGCAGAGACCTCCTTTCAGAATGAGACCTAGCTATGACGTTAAGCTTTATCTTGATATATGAGTTCACGGCTAAGACCATCGATAAGAAAGCCTTATCAACTGCATTTCTATATAGTAGGATGTCACCAGTCTTAATAGCTTTCCTAAATTCTTCCTCAGCATAACCTAGAATCTCTTCCGCAGTCGCTAAAGCTACATCCTCTCCACTAACCAATGGTACTCACCGTAAATTACTCTCCAAGATAATATATCTTCTCCCATTACGATGGGGAAGCCTAATTAAAGTAAATTTCTGCTAA
>JAKCEX010000047.1 GCA_023539395.1 Candidatus Geocrenenecus arthurdayi
CCTATTTTCGCTTTGGGGCTCATCAGTACTACTAGTGATGCTTTCTTCCCTGGGTATAGTATTGCTCCTCCCTTATCTGTGAGGAGTATTAGGAAGTTTAGTTTTCCTAAGGCGACTTGGTCTGAGACTCTCTCAACGATACTCTGGAGAGCTGAGAATGCTGCTGAAGCTTTCTCTTCGTCTACACCACTCGGTAGACTACTTTCTATTACTAGTCCTTCAGCACTAATTATAGATACACCAGTAACATCTGGGTTACCTCTCATAAAATCACTAACAACACTTCTAATCCTTTCAGCTCTCGTAGACAAAAGACCACACCTCTCTGTTACATAAGTAAGAATTTTAAGTATAGTATATAATCATTTTTCTCGAAGAATTATAGTGGTTATAATGCTAGACGTCTAACTATCGTATACAGTGAAAAATGTTCAGAGATGTGTTTTCCAGGTTCCTTATCTTCCTCTGATTGGCCATAGAATACGTTATTACAGCTTTTTTACTTAGTGATGATATCGTAGAGTAAGAGCGTATCCCAATGGTTTAGCATACGTTCATGATTCTAGATGATTATTTCTTTAAGTTCTGCCAAGAAGTTCTTCATAAGTCTTCTTCATTTTCTTATAGGTTTCCTCATCTATCTTCTTCTCTCTATATAACTTCTCCAAGCTAGATAATTTCTCACTTATTGTTTGTCTAAAAACACTGGTTACGGGGGTCTCTTTTAATTCAATTTCTTTTTCAGTTTCTTTCATCTGTGTTTCTGCAAGGCTCTTAGCTGTTGTTGCTAGATGGTATAGTATCTGCTCTGCAGTAGCGTATTTATTTGATGTAAGAAGTGTATGTAAGTCTGAAGCAATACCTACAGCGTTTTCTCCAACGAAGATGTTTTCACCTATCTTGACTGCGGGAATGCCAGCTAATCCAAATTTTGTCTTCAATACTTCTTCATAATTCTTTGGTGATGTCCATATCTCGCATTCAAGCTCTTCTCTTACACCGAGGGTTGAGGGTAAAAGAATCTTCACTATAGTCGTAGCGAAAGCTGGCCACATGTCTTTTGAAGAGATCTTAGCGGTACTCTTAATTTCACTAATCAATCCATTCAGAATCTTTATGAGTTTATTGGATAAGTCATCTTCAGATGCATAGAAGACAATCTTCCTAGGCATGTTCTAAACTTTAGATTAGGGGTTTTTAAGCATTATGGTTATCTAGCCTAATCTATTTATCATGGTGTTTTAGATGCTTTTAGCTGCTTCTCTTAATTTAACGTTCACAGATTCTATGTATATTGCTCCTTCTTCCTTTAGCTGTTTTAAAGCTTCAACGATTATATCTTTTGGTAGCGGTATCTTAACGAAAACTTGATAGTATGGTACTGTCCCATTATTTGATCTAAGAAGCTCTAAAACATATCTTATGGCAAGTTCAACTTTCTCTACGGGTATTTCTCTAGGCTTTATAGTAGCTACTGGAATATATATTTCTTCAACTCTAATACCTAGTTCTCTGATTAGTTTATCTGGGTCTGTGTAATATGAATAAATTATTCTAGCAACTTCACTTATTTCTCTAACATCCTTTTCTACCATCCATCTAAGTAGAGCTATCCTCCTAAGTAATTCTCTAATCATGTCTATCTTTTTCTTCCCCCATCTTAGAGCTATCTGGTCTAGGATGATGCTTTTATCAAAATCAACTGTAAAAGTATCAGTTGTTGGATTCCATTCAGCGACTGTAATGTACTTCTCATAGTCTGCTATCTCCCATACGTTTCTTATCCTCCTACCGAATGTAGCACCTTTAAATGGCTTGGGGAGCAGAGTCCTCTCAACTAAGCAGAGGACATCAAGTAGAGGGATATGGCTTGGAGGAATATTCATTGGAGGGCTTGTAAGCCTTCTAACAGTAGTCTCAATACTTTCAGCGTGAACAGTAGATAAGCCACCATGACCTGTATTGTGGAGAAGTATCGGAGAATCTCCACCGAAGAATGCTTCCAACTTAGGTACTGAGACATCATATACATAGCCTTCATAATCTTCTTCTCTTACCTCTAACACTGGAGATAAAGCTATATCACTATTGATCAGATTATTTATTCTTTTTAGTAGTTCTAGGTCTCCGATACTAGGTTCCCCCTTCTTTCTCAGGAGCCAATTAATGAATTGTTGAGCTACTTTTCTACTAATGAATCTTCTACCTTTCTTAAGCAAATAAGTTATATTCCATGGTATGTTTGGAGGATCTAGCGACTTGTATAGTCTTATAAGAGGCTTTAACGGGATCTTGTCGGCTACTGGAGATCTCCTTCCGTTTCTAGCCTTTGAAATACATACTGAAAAGCGTGGCCAATCTCTTTTATCTTTCTCTTCATACAGGTATGTGTTTAAGCCGTTGATACGTGCAAGCCAAGATATTTGTTGTGCTATATTTCGGTTTCTAGTTGTGTAGCGGATGCATTTTCTACTTCTAGCTTTTCTTCTTGAACCAGCTTTATATCCTTCTAGGAATGCTTCAACTATTCCTGTAGGTGAATTCCAAAGGAAATGTGGGATGCGTCTATCTTCTGTTTTTCCTCCAATAAGCTTCTCAAACAATTCAGCTAATATTGTTGAGTTATATGTTATCAAAAGATAACTCCCCCTGTCTTCTTTGTAGGGTTTAAGGTTGAATTTCTGCTCCATCACTCTTATTAATCTTCTCAAGAGAGGTTTCTCACTTGGTCTAAGAATGAAGCATAAGCTTTTACCACTATGGTTTTCCACATTTCCCTTCGCTAAGTATAATCCCATGGCGAATGCAAGGTCTTCATCTACTTCTAAGATTGCAGGTATCCATTTATCGTTATGCCATCTTCTTAATCTGAGGTTCTGTCTATCTTGAATGCTCTTTTCATTAAGTAGGTATGTAGAGAGACTTGTCGGGTTACATCCAATTCTTGATTTTAATTCTTCTGGTAAACCATCAACAAAGTCTTTGGAGGGGTCTCCAACTAAGTCGATTAAGTCTATCCTCGGGTTTTCATTGTAATTCTCCTGTCTAGCTATGTAGCTTATTAGTAGGTCTCCTTTCTTGAGCTCACTTACTCTTTTCACTTTTATTGTTAGATTTTCTTCATCGAGAACAAAGACGCTATGAGAACCGGTAGCTTCCACTGCTCCACCTACATATTTTATCTTATAGATCTTGTCTGTCTTATGTCTTAAAACGTATTGAATAGGTCTCCAGCATATTCTCCCTTCATCGTTTAATGTGAGAACATCGTAGTTGTCTACTTTCTTGAGTATTCTCTCCTCATCTATGCCATAGAATTTATCTACGAATCTCCCTATCTCAGTAAGCTGGGTTTTCATTGTTAATCGGTCTCTGACTAGTATCGGTGTATTCCATGAAACACTTGCGATTGCTTGGAATAGAACGAATGCTTCTTCCCCTCTTATCTCTCCTACTATAAGGTAGTCTGGACGGTATCGTAAGCTCATTCTCACTAAGTCGTATAATGTTATTTCTCCTGTTTTTGTTGATCCAAGCCCATAGCTTTCCCTTGTTACGAATCTTACCCAGTTTTCTGTAGGCATGTTAAGCTCAGCTGTCTCTTCACATGTTATTATCTTCATTCTAGGTTTAATGAAGCATGATAGAGCGTTCAGCAATGTCGTTTTACCGCTTCCAGTCGGTCCAGCAACCATTATGTTTGCTTTATTCTCTAGTAATAGCCAGAAGTATGCTGCAAGCTCTGGGCTCAATACATTGCTCTGTATAAGCTCAATGATGCTGAATGGTTTTTCTCTGAATTTTCTAATAGTGAATGTTGAGCCTCGTGGTGAGACTTCTTCTCTGAATGTTGCAGCTAGCCTGTGTTTACCATATATCATTGCATCAAGCATTGGGAATGCAGATGAGATATGTTTGCCAGCTTTATGAGCTAGCTGGATTATGAAGTCGTCAAGCACTGACCTATCTGTAAACACGATGTTCGTGGGTAGGCTCTCATAGTCTCTATGCCAAACGTATATTGGCACGTTTACTCCATCACAGGATATATCTTCTATCCTATAGTCTTCCATTATTACGTTTAGTATACCGAAGCCGAGTAGATCCCTCTCAAGATAGTAGAATAACTTCTTCTTAGAATTCTCATCAAATACTCCTATCCCTCTACCATATTTTTTTAAGAGTTTATCAGCTGAGTCGAGCAGTATCTTCTTGACTTCTTGTTCTTCCCCAATAGCTGGAGGTTCAAGTTCTTTAGCGAGAAAATCCTTTAATCTCTCTAATGCTTTAGCTTCCTGAGCATTCAATTCTACTTCTCTAACGAAGTATACGGGTTCTGCAACTATCCCAGGCTTAGCTGCGATTACTACTTCAGCAAACCCTTCTCTCACATAGTAACTTTGAAGAACTTCATAGTCTTGAGGTATCGGGTCTACTCTGATCCCCTTGTTTATTTTCAACTCTTCTTCTTTCTTCTTTTCCTTCTTAAATAAAGGCATCTATTATCCCCCAACTAATCGGTAGTTGGTTCTATCAGTCTTAAATTCTTTTCTTCTCGAATATGTTGAGAAAATCGATGTGCCGCTAACCTAGACTCTTAATGGCACTTCTTAACTCTACATTTTAATGTGGCAGAGTGTTCTGGCCAGAGGATCTTTGGAACAGCATTCTATTTGGAGTTTTCCTTTACTATGAATATCTCTTATACCGCCATCAAGTTTTTAAGGGCTTTAAATGTCTCTACATTATTAGATTGGCGTATTACCTTCGTCTAGCGTATCTACTTCGAGTTGATAAAATAATTTAAGGAGGAAAAGATATATTTTTGTGGGTATGGATAGGCTATTAGATATCTTGGCAAGCATCTTCTCAAGCCCCTTCTTGATCTTTATTCTTATTACTGCTGCTGTAGCATTATCTATTATCTCGCTATTCTTCACGCTTATCCTAGCTAGGAAGATATCTTCAATCATTACATCAATTAAGACTTCTCAGCCTACTGCTCCCCAACCTTCTTCTACTGTACCTGCAGTTAAGACTACTCAGAAACCTTCAGCCACTGGGTTTGTGAGGGTTGCAGGGGGGCTTGAATCTCTTGAAGAAATTTCTTCAACTCTAGCTGTTAATTCTATTTTTCTTTTTAATTTAGCAGGTATGTCTATTGAGGCCTACAATATTAAGGAGGAGGATAAGCTTGCAGCCATCCTTGCAGATATTCTTGCTTCCCTGAGGAAGAACGGCTTCCCCACAGAGATTATAGCTCTAAGAGATAGTATTCAAGGTTATATACTCTCTGTTACACAAGTAGGTGAGATGGAGGTGTTCGCCCTCATACTTGGAGGACCTGAAGTAGCAATTGACGTAGAAGAAGCAAGGCAGCTCTTAAAAGATTATGTAACTTCGATGATTAAGAGGGGTGGGTAGTTGTGGCCACGGCATATGAGACTTTCCAAGTACTTGTTGAGAGTATCATGGTGAGCAGTAAGGGGTGGGTTGATGCAGTAGCTATTGTCTCCCAAGATGGTAGCCCAGTAACTTATAGTGCAAACGTAGATTTCAACCCCGATTATATTGCTGCAGCAACAGCAGCAATTGGTGGTGCAGCTACAGCGGTTGTTGAATTATTGAATTCTAAGGGTTATGAGAAGATTGATGTCCAGTTGAAGGATAAGAGGTATCTGCTGATTAGGATGTATAGAGAAAATTTCGTTATCTGTGTTACTAAGCCTAACCCTAATCTAGGTTTTATCAACTTAATACTTGAAGCTTTTCTTTCTAGTAAGCCATGAAGATCTTCAAGATAGTTGTTACTGGACCGTATAATGCAGGTAAGACTACTCTGATTAAGACTATTTGTAGCGAGGCGCTTACAACTGATAGGAAGGTTTCAAGAGATGATCTAGTGAAGTCAACTACTACTGTTGCATTAGATTTCGGTCTCATTAGAATAGGTAATCATATAGTTAGGTTATTTGGAACTCCTGGTCAGAGTAGGTTTCAGTTTATGTGGCGTACACTTTCAATAGGTATGGATGGGTATCTCTTCATGGTTGATAGTAGTGATCCAGTGAGTTTGAATGATGCTCTCCATATGTATATGTTCTTTAGGTCTATGCATCCCAGCACGGTACATGTAATCGCAGCGAATAAGTATGATAAAGAAAAGAAGCTAAGCCTAGACATTATTAGGTCTGCTTTGAAAGTTCCAGAGCTTGTTCCCATCTATCCAACTATAGCATATAATAGGGATAGCGTATTTAATGTACTAGAGGCGCTAATAACACTTATCCAAAATAATTCACCCATAACCGTTAAACATACAGATCCTGCAAAAAATATCTAATCCTATCCATGAGCTAGATAACAAATATTGTTTAATCCTTACTCAGCTATCTTTGATAGTTTCTCTAGTGCTTCTTTTAGTAGTTTCATTGTTTCGTTTAGCATTTCTCTTGTTTCTCTAGATTCTTTTACGAGTGTTTCTAGTATTGTTGTTAGCTTCTCAGATATTTCTCCATACTTCTCCATTATTATCTTGAAGTTTTCATCTGTTCTTTTTGCGAATTCTCTGAATTCCTGCCTGTAGTCTCTAAACTCATTCACGAAACTCCTAAACTCTTCTCTATAGTCTCTGAACTCTTGTCTAAAATCTCTGAATTCACTTCTATAGTCTCTGAATTCGTCTACGAAGCTTCTAAACTCACTTCTGTAGTCTCTGAATTCGTTTCTATAGTCTCTGAATTCTTCTCTGAAATCTCTAAATTCTTGTCTATAGTCTCTGAACTCGCTTCTGAAGTCTCTGAATTCTCTCCAGTATTCCATGAATATTGATTGCATTGCTCCGAAGCCTTCTTGGAGCTCTTCTTGTATTGGTCCATATCTTATCTTGAATATTTTGAGTTTTGGTCTTGGTTTTGTTTCTTTTATTTCGAATTGTTTTATCTGGGCTGGTGGTGGGGGGTTTCTAGCTTTTTCTATGAATTGTTGGAGGATTGTTGGAGGTGCTTGGCAGAATATCTTTACGCTTCCATCATCCATGTTTTTTATGTATCCTGTGATTCCTATTTCTTGTGCAATGTCTAGTATGTATCTTCTGTATCCTACTCTCTGGACTCTTCCTGTAACTGTTATTAATGCTGCTTGTGGCTTCTCAGTACTCATCTTTCTTATGGATGATCGTTTATTGTAGGTTAAATCTCTTTCTATATTTTTGTTTCTTCGAGGCTGCGGCTTCATTTTAAATTTTTATATACTTGAGGATTGAGGATTCTATTGAGTATGGGGTTCCTTGAGAGTTTTAGTGGGTTTTCTTATGCTAATTTTAGGGGTCTTGGATTGTATATTCTTAGGTTTTTTCCTGGGATTTCTGCTAAGCTTGAGAGTGCTGGGAAACGTATTCATCCTGAAGCTTATGCATCTATTGTTGCAGGCTTGACTATTATATCATTGATTGCTGCAGGTGTCGGGGCTGTCTTGGTTTTCCTGTTTACTGGTAATCTGGTTTTCTCATTATTATTGTTTATTATTCCTGGTTTTGTTTTTATGATGGGTGTTCTTTATCCTTATGGTGAAGCTTCTTCTGTTTCTAGTGTTCTTGAGAGTGAGGTGCCTTATGCTGCTACTTATCTAGCTGTTATGGCGACTGGTGGGATTGCTCCATATACTAGTCTTAGCCGTATCGCTAAGGGTGAGCTTATGCCTAATATTGCAAAGGCTGCTAGGAATGCTGAGATAACTGTTAAGACTGGTGGGATAGATCCTGTCTCTGCATTGGAGAAGATGGCTAAGGGGATTCCGTCTAGGGATTATCGTGACTTGATTATGGGTTATGCTTCTACTCTTAGGAGTGGAGGGGATGTTGTGCATTTCTTGATTAGGAAGACTGAGCAGATTTTCCAGTCGCGTATGGGGAAGATGAGGATTATAGGTGAGAGGATGGGTATGCTTATGGAGGCTTATGCAGCTATCACTATGATGCTTTCTCTTGTTATTTATATTGTGTATATTGTTTCTAGAGCTATGCCAAGCGAGTTTGTTACTCTTCCATCTGAGCAGTTTGTAATCTTTGCATATCTTGTTATGCCTCTCCTCTCGCTTATCTTCCTATATCTAGCAGATATTACTCAGCCTAAGTATCCTATGACTGATACCCGTCCATACAGGGTTTTCTATCTAACTATACCTTTTGCATCTATTGTTTTGATGCTTTTTGCTGCTCCATTCTTCCTAGATGTTTTGAGGTTTATTCCACCTTTCGATTTTACTAGTAATGTTATTGTTGAGCTGAGGAAGGCGATGGGGCTTGTGCAGGGTTATGAGTCTTCTATTGCTATATGTATCTTCTTTATGGTTTTGTTTGCTCCAGGTATGGTTTTCTATGAGAAGTATGGTAAGGAGAGTATGAGTATTCTCCATGGTATGACTTTGTTTATGAGGGATTTAACTGAAGCTAGGAAGACTGGTATGAGCCCTGAGAAGTGTATTATTACTTTGAAGGATAGACCATACGGTGGGTTTAGCAAGCACTTGAAGGTTATTGCGAGGCAGATTGGTTGGGGTGAGCCTCTTAGGAAGGTTTATCAAGATTTTGTTAAGCGTGTTCATGGGTGGATGAGTAGAGCAAGCTTGTATGTCTTGATAGATGCTATAGATGTTGGTGGAGGTGCTCCTGAGACTTTCGATGTTCTTGCTACTTTTATGGAGGATTTGGAGGAGATTGAGAAGCAGAAGAGGTCTACTCTCCTACCTCTTATGATGATTCCATATATGACTGCGATAATGCTTGTAGTTGTAGTAGTTATTCTTGTAAGCTTTATGCGTAACCTACTCCAGATTGCTAGAATCTATATTTCCCTCGCTGAGTTTATCCACTTCTTCCTTCCACCTGTTATATTGATAGCTGTTATTAGTGGTCTTGTAGCAGGGAAAGTCTCTTCGGGGGTTGTTGCTGCAGGATTCAAGCATGCATTCATATTGTCTATTGTATCTTTTATAGCTGTATGGCTCTCAGGGACAATCTCAATCCAGATATTCGCTACACCGATGGCCACACCATAAAGAATAATTTCAACTAGTAATGTGGATTTTCTACTTAACAACGGGGTACAATATTCCTCCGTTAAATTCTGGCCAATTGGCTGCCTTCTTATCAAACTATTAGATAACAGTATTCTGGAGGTATTACTGATAATTATTTCTTGGTTTTCTTAACCGTAAAATTTATTTTTCTGTTTAACTCATTCTTAGGCATGAGTAGAGGTAGGTTTGGGATTAGTCCTGTTGTTGCTACTGTAATTCTTGTTGCTGTTGCTATTGTTATAGCGATTGCTGTAGCATTCTGGGCATCAGGACTAGTAGGAATATTCACAAGATTCGA
>JAKCEX010000048.1 GCA_023539395.1 Candidatus Geocrenenecus arthurdayi
TCTATTTAGAAGATTATTATAGCCATGAAGATTGGAAAATCTGCTCTAACGGTAGCTATCATGGTTTTACTACTTATCATTACAGGTTTTCTGATAAATAATGCTGTAACCAAAGTGTGGAGTAGCTGGATTGACTATGAACCTCCTGTTAATGTTAAAGTCTATCTAAAATCAGATTACAATTATTCTAGGATAGCTGAATATGTAATCATGGTGCTTGTAGATGGTGCAAGACCAGACATCGTAGAGAGGGTTGGAGGTGAAGGATTCAGTTTCCTGGAGAAAGAAGGAGTACTTTTCTCTAATGCGTATGCTCTAACTCCAACATACTCTATACCTGCAAGGGCCGCAATCTCTACAGGTCTGCCTCACGAAATTTCAGGTGTTACATCTAATTGGTATAATAAAGGAGTATTGAATCTACCAAGCATATTCTCTCTTGCTAAAAAATATGGCTTAAAAACTGGAGCTATAGGGGATTCCTCCATAAATATGCTTTTCAAAGATTACCTGGATACATACATTGAAATCCCTGAAACTAGTGGGCATATGAAAAAATCAGCTGAAGAAGCTATAAAGATTATAACCTCTGGTGAACTACCGAACGTCTTATGGGTTGGGTTTGCAGATGTAGATGAAGCAGGTCACGGCTATGGTGCATTAAGTAGTATATATGAAGAAGCTATCGTAGAAGCCTCACAATTAATTATGAATATGATTGAAGCCCTTAAATTAAGAGGAGTCTATGATAAAACAGTTCTTATAGTTCTCAGTGATCATGGACACTTAGATAGAGGCGGACATGGAGGAGAAGAGCTAGAAGTTAGACGAATATATTTGTCTATTATGGGGCCATCGATAATAAAGAAGAACGTCATCTTGAATGGAGACGTTTATTATACAAGTATTGCTTCAACGATCGCTTTCATCTTAGGTCTTCCACCAGAATTAGTATCTTACAGCCCACCATTATCTGGTGCGTTCAAGGAGGATATGCTTCCAAGTCTCGCTAGGTATGAACTCGGTTTAGCCCTAAATTATGGTTATCACCTAAAAGATCTATTCACGAGACTTGGGTTAGACATTTATGTGGGGAAATCCACTGATTATCTAGCTAGCTTGGAAGAAATTAAGACTTCGAACTCGGTAGACGTAAGCTCTATTACCGAATACTATGTAAAGCTTAATAGGCTTTACGAAGATAGTAAGAAGGAATTAATATCTAGGGATGCAGGGATAAGAATATTTAACGTGATATTAATAGGATTAATTGCATGGGCTCCTACCGTAACCTTATTTTACTTTACTCGTAAGTCTCTATGGAAACTACTAATCTCAGGATTTATTGGATTCTCAGCTTTCTGGATATCATTCATATATCTATTTGGATACATGTTTACCATGTCTTCAGTTAACTCATTAGATTCGTATATAGAGGCGATAATGGCGTCAACACTCATATCCATAATTGTATCCTCAGCGGTCATGGCCTCTGTAATTAACATCAAAGATGAGAAGAAAACTCTCCTATCAATTACACCGATACTACTCATAATCTCATTGTCTTCTATAATAATACTGGTCATGGGTACACTCTACGGCTTCACCGTTAGATTCCCATTCCCAGACTGGTCTCTCGCATATCTATATTACACATCACTCCTCAATGAAATGTTTCTAACACTATTCAATGGATTAATGCCTCTACTAGTCTTCATCGGTTTAACTCTCAAAACAAAATTAGTAAAATTAACAAGATAGTGTATGAGAGCAGGTCTGTCCTGAATGTGTGCATTTAAATAAAGATGGAAAGATGAAGTGTACTCAGATTTCGAGTATGCAGTTTAGTGTAGTGAGGCCATCATTCCTAACAATATATTTTAATTTACTATCTCTTTTTTTGAAATGATAGGTGGCTGATGGGAAGATTCACGGTCTATCTCCCCAATAATCTCAGTAGCTCAGAGAAGCTAGTATTTCATCAAATATCGTTTTTACATTTCTCATTGAAGCCCGTGGACATAATGATAACCCATCAGGCTCCTCCATCTTTAAGCATTGATCTCTTATTATCTTGGTAGGTCTTACTCCTATTGATATGAGGGCTTGTATTATCTTTTCTTCTCTATTTAGTAGAAGGCATGGAATATGTATTGGACCGTTATAGTTTAATCTAATAGAAAATCCAGATAGATTCTCTATTAGGAGGGGTACTGATAGAGTGTGGTGAGATTCAGGTGAGATAGTGTAAACTTTCCTGTAATTCTTTAAAGCTCTTAGTATCCTCTTGAGAGAGCTGGGATTTACAGGTCTACCTTCATCATATCTTTCAACTAACCCATTTATCAATATAAGCCCCGTTCCTAATAGCTCTGATAACCCATAAGAATACTTTTCATCTAGATTTCTAGCAGATAAGAGTACAGTCTCTCTTTTCTTCAAGACTTCTAAGGTTAGCTTTACTTCACTAGCATAAGATTCTGGTAAGGGGTAGCTTAGAGGGCATTCACTTACACATCTCCAGCATTTTAAACAATTATTTCTCCCAAGGTCTTCATACCTAGAGTATCCTAGAGGGCTTAGACTCAGGTTTCCCGTATTAATGAATGTTGGACAGACTGATATACAGATGCCTGGACAATATATACAGGGTTTTTCAACTTTCTTGAAGGGTAGTTGAATAAGATTTAGTAATAGTTTAGGTGTAATCTTGACAGTGCTTAATGTTTTAAGCTTCACTAGATTCCCACTCCATAAACTTTCCTGGATTTGAGATATTGTTAGGGTCGAATAATCGTTTTATCTTCTTAAGGTATTTTAAGGATTCTCCAAGTTCTCTCTCTATCCATTTCTTCCTTAAGAGCCCGATCCCATGATGATGGCTTATTGTTGCGCCGTTCTTGATTAGAGTATCCATTGCTTTCTCCCATACTCTCCAGTAAACTTCTTCGTTTGCTTCAAAGACTATTGTGAAGTATATGCATCCCCCCGTGCTGTAGAAATGTGAAGCGTGTGCAAGGACGGAGTTTACTCCTTTAATCATCTTGACTTCTCTCTTAAACTCTCTATACACTTTTGGGAGGATACTCCATGTAGCGGCTGTCTCGATCGTATCAAACCATAAACCTAGAGGTACTACTAGTTTGACTACATCACTAATTACATCGAATCTTTTCTTCAACCAGCTATCTACGTATTCTTCCCCGATTTCTAGAGCTCCTCTCTTCTTCATTACCATTCTCAATTCAGATTCTTTTGCATCGAGAAGCGCCTTAGACCATTCTTCTATGATGAAGATTGCTAAGTCTCTGTCTTCATTAAATCTTAAAGCTGCTTCATCTTTATCATAGATCCTGAGTACAGCCGGTTGTAATCCAAGGAGCATTACCTCTCTGGCTGCGGCGAGAGCTTCTTCAAAGCTATTAAATACAAATGTATTCTTAGAAGTGTATTCTGGTATTTGAAAGATCTTAAGAGTAGCTTTAGTTATTACTCCAAGCTGCCCCTCGCTTCCAAGCATAAGCTTCTTTATGTTCGGTCCTGTTGATGTTCTTGGAACTATCTTTTCTCTAAGAGGTATGAACCCACCGTCTGCTGTAACTACTTCAATGTCTAGTAAGAGGTCTTCTATCCCACCATACTTAGTGCTATATTCACCTGTACTTAAGGTTGCTATTAATCCACCTACTACGGCTTCTGGGAAAGATTGAGGGATGTGCCTGATAGTATAACCTTTAGAGTTAAGATATTCTTCAAGCTTCTTAATCATTATTCCAGATTCAACGGTTACGTACATGTCTTCTTCATTGAGTTCTATTATCTTGTTCATTGCTTTAACATCTATCACTAGACAATCTCTACATGGAGCTGCTCCAGTAACTCCAGACCCGCCTCCATATGGGGTGAAGGGAATTTTAAACTCATTGCAGAGTTTAATTAATGAGGTTACTTCTTCTACGGTTTTAGGCCATGCAACAGCTAGAGGCATAGCTAATTCATCTCCCCTAGACTCTCTTAGAGTTAGTAGAGGCCAAAAGTCCCTACTGTAGACCTTGAGTATTCTAGGATCATCTGTAAATCTCGAACCTACAATAATCTTTACTCTTTTTAGAAAATCTTCTTTAAGGATTGACCTTTCAGACATCTAGAAATAACCCCTAATAGTTTAGAGTAGGCATCCAACATTACGCTCCTATCTATATGATGGAGGTTTGGTGAGAAGATTTTCTCAATATCTGGTTTCTCCTTAAGATCCTTCTTTGATAATTTACCATCTGATAAAGCTAGTAGCTTAGCAACTCCAAATGAGCTTACTTCCACGTCTACTGGTCTAGCAACCTGCATTCCAGTTATATCTGCCAAAGTCTGTAGGAATGCGCTCGACCTAGAATACCCTCCACCTGAGAATAATGGTTCTCTAAATCTTCCAATATACTTCTTCATAGTGTTGAGTATTGTAGCTATATGTAGAGAAACACCTAAAGCTAGGCCTGACAGTATGTCTGACTTAGATGTATCTAAGCCTAGACCTAGAATTATCCCTCTTAGATCTCTTAGATACGGGATTCTAAAACCTCCGAGAGATGGTACTAGTAATACTTTCTTCTCCAATTTTTTCAATAATGATTCAGCTTCAGAATAATCTTTGAATAACCCTATCTTCATAAGCCATTCAAGTGTTGAGCCTGTCGATCTTATGAACCCCTCTAAGCCATAGGTTTTCTCATCATCTATCTTTAAGACTATTATTGGAACTAATCCAGAAGTTGGTATAGCTAGTTTTTCTGTCACTGTCTCTACGAAGCTTCCAGTTCCATGCGTAGATTGAACTTCACCTTTACCTAGAACTCCAAACCCTACGCTTGCAGCCTGCTGATCTGCAATACAAGCGCTTACTTCTACATCTTCAAAACTACCAAATGAGTGGATGTTCCCTGTTATTTCAGGTGTTATCTTCGGAAGCTTGAGTAGCTCAAACACTATATCTATCTCTGAGAGTTTTCTTGGATGTATTAGACCTGTTAAAGTAGCATTTGTAGCATCTGCTAGAAACTTCCCCGTGAGTATGTATAGTATGTATGAGTCTAGCGTCCAAACATATGCTTTACCAGTCTTGACTTCTTCAATTAATCTTGGAACGTTATCGTAAACCCATCTTATCAATATAGCTGGAGAATCTGGGCTAAGAATTATATTCAAGCTTCTACTAAGACTCTTCAGCAATTTTGCTGTAGGAGATAGCCTCTCAACTACTTCCTTGCCCCTACCATCTATCCATGTAATAATGTTTGTTATTGGAGTACCATCGTTTCTCCAAGCAAGAATGGAAGCTCTATAAGTACAGATACCTATCTTCTTCACACCTTTCTCTCTAGCTTTCTTAACGAATCCTTTGACGGCATTAGCTATTTGTAGACTATTCTGCTCTATGTGCTGTTGGCTTATCTTCTCGAAGCCAATGACTGTTTTCTCATAATGAGTTTTCTTGAGATTTTTATCGTATATAGATAGCTTAACACCTGTTGTACCTACATCTATAACCCCATACATCCTATAAAACCTCTATCGTAACTCTACTATTTGATGGAAGCTCTACTACAGGATAAGGTTCATCAACAACTATTTTTTCTCCATTAACTTTCAGCTTAACTCCCATGCCAACCCCCAAAATAATACGGGCTACACGTTTAGAAACTTTATGGGGGATATGTGGAACACTACACAATACTTCTATCGGGTCTCCTCCCTCGATTAAAGATTCCGCTATGATCCTGCTTGCCTCAACTATCTTCATAGGATCCTCTAATATCATTGCAGCGTTCCCGACAATATTTTCTACGCCTAGCTGATTCCAAGGAGATAGTTCTGCAAGTATTAGTGTATCTGCTATTAATTCTCTCCCATCAATCATCACTGAAGATACTCTCTCGCTGCCTAATACTTTCTTAACCCTGCCTTTTAAAACCTCTACCCCCATATCTGTGACTTCTTCTAAACTATGTATTAGAGAGCCCCTCGTATATGTTATTACGACCTTTTCACATGTCTTGGATAACTTGCTCGCCAGAGAGATTGAATAGTGGTTGAAACCGTAGATGATTACTTTATCTCCGATAGAATAGCCTTTATTGATTAGTTCCCATGCAGAATAAAGATAGAAGACTCCTGAGGGTCTAAAACCATATATACCGAGCTCTAATACTGTCTTTTCTCTAAAACCATTTGCAGCTATAACCGTACCATGGATCTTCCTTGAGCCTTCTCTACTTGCAACCCAAACCCCATCCTTATCATAACTAAATGCTGCCATATTACACATTATATTATCATTAATTGCAAATTGTGATATTAGGTCTCTTCCTCTTACATTATTAACAGGGTATTCATCATATTTGTAGAATCCACCGACTTCCCTGTCTTTCTCAACAATTATTGTATTCATGCCTCTCTTCTTCAAGTAATGTGCTACTGAGAGGCCTGATAAGCCTCCACCAATGACTATGAAGTTTTCACTATCCAGCTTCCGCCACCTCTTAAAGTGATATTAGACGGCTTTACTCTTAGCTCATCTGAAATGACCTCAATAACCTCTGAGAGGCATCTTGAACCTTGACATACACCCATACATACACCAGTCCTAAACATTACTCCTTGAAGAGTCTTAGAACCCCTCCTGACGGCTTCTCTAACTTCTTCTTCTGTAACTCTATTGCATATGCATATGAGCCTGCTTTTTCCACATTCTGGTTTATCTCTAAATCTATGAAAGACTATACGTTCAACTATGTCTTCTCTTGGTATAAGCTCCAGTCCAGCTTCTTTAAGCTTTTCTAAAACGACTCTAGCTATCGCAGGAGAAGATGTGAGAGCAGGCGACTCTGTTCCAAGAATATTCACTATCCTACGGCTTTTCTTAGAATAAGTAATTATGAAATCATTTATTGGTGGTATAGGTCTTATGCCTGAGTAAGCCTTTATAGGTATCCCTGGATCAGCCTTAACTAATTTTGAAAATCTACTGATAATCGTGTTGACGTCGGATTCTTCTATGGATAAGTCATTCTTATCTCTTACTATTCTAAGATTTGGACCCCACAAGCCTTTACCGTCCCAAGTAAACATTACTGCTCCACCTTTCGTCTTAGGATCAGGCCTCAATGTAAGCGGAGATAGAAGCCTATCCGAGACTTGTTTCTCAAAAACTATCATAACGCCCTTCCCTAACTCGAACTCTACGTAATCTCCTAAAAGTCTAGCGACTTCATCAGCATAGAGTCCACCAGCATTTACTAAATATCTAGATAAGAACTCTCTTCCACCATCTGTATAGATTTTCAGGAAATCTTCCTGGAAATCTATTCTTACAACTTTTTCACCAAATACAAAATGAACACTGTTTATTTTCAGAAATTCGTAGAGTCCATATATTAAATCAAAGCTATCTATAACTGCGTAGCCATCAACTTCTATCGCAGCTAAAACTTTATCAGAAACATTAGGCTCGATTCTTCTAAGAGTCCTCCTACCAATAATCCTACTCTTGAATTCTCCCTTCAAGTTTAATTTAAGATATAGATAGATGAGTGGGAGAGCTAGTAGGTGGAGAAGGTTCATTGCAAGTAGCAGAGTACTAGTCTTCCTATAACGTACCTTAAGATATTCACATATTTTTAAGAGTTCTCTATTTCCTTCTCTAGCTAGCTTACTCTTAAGAGACTTGAAAGGTAGCTGGATAACGTGAACTATAGCTGCATGTCCTTTTGATACGCCCCACCCAGGCTCAATATTCATATCAATTACTAGTATGTTAAGCTTATAATGAGCAAGCTTGTATGCTGTGATAAGACCGCATATACCAGCCCCAACTATCACGACATCGTAAACATCAATCTTACTCATAACCTACTCTACACGCTACTCTACATAATATAAGGATAAATCAGAATCTAGATTAAGATGTAGTCTTCTCAGAACTATTTAGAAGTTGCAAATACCTAAAACAACTTAATCCATAGGTGTTGATGTGGATAACTAAAGAAAGAAGATTATATATGGAGTTGGAGAAGATTATCAGTAACGTAAAGAATGTTCTAAAGACTTTTGATGAGGATGGAAGAGAAGCTTGAGAAGCAATTGAAGATATGCATAGACAGAGGAGAATCTACTGAGCAAGCTTGAAGCTAAGAAAGAGGCGGTACATAATATTACCTTAAGACATCAAAGTGAGAAGATACTAGTATTATCAGAAAGCATAAATAGTATTGAAGGTTTGAAGAAGTACCTGTTGGAGAGAAGAGTCAAGGCAGTTCAGAAGATGAGAATGATTACGAGGCTTAGAGAAGGAAAGATAGTAACACTATTATGTAGTGTATGCTTATGGGAGTGTTGAGGCAAGGATGCATATGAGGGTTAAAGCAGTAATATCACGTATAGTGAAGTTGTAGTAGATGGGAAAACGCTAAATAAAAGTTGATGAGCCAATTTCTAGGTCTAAAATAAACATGAAAACGAGATTTATAATTGGATACATATTACTGGCTTTTGGGATATTGGGATCTATATGGACGGCTAGTCTTTTCATAAGTCTTATCTTAGCACCACCAGTTGGAGGAGGAGTATTAGCGGGATTAGGAGCAGGATTCGCATGGCTTTTCTATCTTGGTTCTTCTATATTATTTATAATTCCAGGTGCAATCCTAGTCAGAAAGCATGAATCATTTGTTAGAAGATTGATCGGCATAATCGTAATCTTGCTTGGAATTATACCACAAGCAGTAACTTATCTGTATACTCTTCCAAAAGGGCTTGGTGGACCTCTAATCGAAAATCTAGCCTTCTTCTTCACACCATTAATACTCTACCTTATCCCTGGTATATTATTAATCCTGCCAACCAAGTAATACTTGGAGTTTACCATGCTCTTTAACGATCCGTCAGCCTAAGCTCGCCGAACATCCGCTAAGCCTATTGACCAGACCTCTCTCCATGCCACTATCCCATCTACTCTATCAAACTCACGATAAGCCCAGTTTTCTCCCCGGGCTTCTAGACCTAAGAATACTCACACCTCCTAAAGGATTTATAACGGATTGGTCTACTAAAGATAGGTTTATTAATAACCGATGTATG
>JAKCEX010000009.1 GCA_023539395.1 Candidatus Geocrenenecus arthurdayi
GCTGTATTGAAGCTTGTTCCAAATGGTGGTTATTATCTTATTGCTAAGCTAGGAGAGTATGAAGTCTATCGCTCAGAAGAGAAAATTGTTAAAGTAATGAATGCTGACTGGGAAGCTTCCATAACTGCTCAAGTCGTAAGATTAAATATTACAGTATACGATTTTGATGGTGAAGCTATCATCTCAGGTCTTGGAGCTGAGCTCACAGGAGAAATAAGAGATAATCAGAATAGGCTTGTATCGACAGCCTCAACTCCGGAGGGAGAATTAAGGTTCGGCTATGTACCTCTTGGGAAATTCAAGCTGAACGTTTTCATCGCTGGAATTGATGTTTATTCTCAAGAATATGAAATAAACGAGCAAACTGCTAAGGGAAGTATTAGAGCAAGATTCTTTGATGCTGAGTTAACAATTGATGGGTCTTCTCTCGTAAACTCAACTATAACTAGGTATCTAAAAGGAGTTTTAAAGAAAGATGTTCTAGAAATACCCTTAGACTTCTCGGATGGGTATATGTCTCTGGAAAATGTGCCTGCTTATAGTGGATACTTAGTTAAGCTTTACTACAGAGAATACGAGGTAGCAGAGACAAAGATCGATATCACGAGAGAAGGAGAAGAAATATCTATGAAGATAAGAGGAAAGAATGTAACTATAAACACTCTAAACATGTATGACAAGCCTTTATCAGCTGAGATAAAAATTTACCTTGAAAATGGTGATGAATATTTCAAATTCAAGACTGATAATTCTGGTTTAGGAAAGATAGGTGAGCTCCTATCCATAAAATATAAATTCAAAGCATATATTATGGGTGTTGAATGCGGTGAAGTAGATGTCCAACCTCAAGCTTCAGAGTCATATACAATGAAGCTGAATGTTGGAAATGCCTACATTAAACTGTATGATAAAGACCGAGAATCAACTATCCCAGATGCATTGATAGAATTATATGTAGAAAAATCGAAAGCAAGCAGTATGACGAATTCTTCTGGGATTGCTTCCTTCGAGAATATACCCTATACAAGATACCTGTATAGAGTATACATGTATGGTTTTAAAGTTGGAGAAGGAGAAGCAAATATAGGCTTCGACAGGCAGATAGTAGAAGTAATTGCACATGGAATTTTAGATTTAAGATTAACTATCGTAGATAGTGAAAAACAACCAATAGACGGAGGGAAGATAATCATAACAGTCGGAGACAAAGAGATAACAGCAAATATAGATCAGAATGGTCAAGCTAGAATAACTAACCTTCCAAATACAACCCTTTATATCGGTGGCTTATACTACAAAGATGTAAAAGTAAAGACGGATACTCGTGAAATATATCTAGTTAGTGATGAAATGCCTATAACAATCAGTGCAAACATCTATACATTACAGGCTTCTGTAAAATTGAAAACGGGTGAATTAATGAAGTTTGGAGAAGTTAATATATATGTAGGTGGCAAGAAAACCTCAAGGATTACCCTCTCAGAGAACAACCCGTTTAGTGAGAGGCTTCCAGGAGGGGAATTAATGATAGAAGTAGTATTCAAGAATACTAAGGTTGCATCCAAGAGTTTCACATTAGATGCATCGAAAGAATTACCGATACAAGCTGATGTATACAGGTTTGTAAGCATTTTCTACAATACTCTTGGTGAAAGATTGAAGGGGCTGAGTCTAAGGCTGGAACGTGAGAATACTCTAATAGAAGAATTAGAAACGGATGAGAACGGAATGGTAGATACCTACTTACCCGGAGGGGACTATAAGATTAAAATAAGCTATGGTGATGATGAGTATAGTTCTTCTATTAAGATAAGCAATACAACTCAATTGAGCTTTATGCTTCCAATACAAGTATTTAATCCGATTATCATAATGTTCCTCCCACTAATAAATGCAGTAATAATCTCCCTATATTTCATAGGAAAGCTTAAAACTAGAAGTCCCCATCGAAAGAAGAAACCTATGAAAACGATTAGAAAAGTACTAAAGATATAGGGGGTGGATACATTGAAGAAGCTCAGTAAAATACTGGACCTCTTCATGTTTACGTTATTGATTATACTATTTGGATTGCTAATCTTTGCGATGATATATAGTGTTAGAGGGGAAGTCTTTCCAATACTTGTAGTAAAGAGTGGAAGTATGGAGCCAATCTTATCTAGAGGAGATGTAATCATTATACAGAGTGTCTCCCCTGAAAATATTAATGCAGACCCAGTAAATGGAGACATTATAGTCTTCTATAAACCTGGTACAAACGTATTAATTGTTCATAGAGCTATACAAAAAGTTAATGGGGGATTCATAACGAAGGGAGATGCAAATACCAGCTCAGACTATTTTTCACCAATCCCTCCTCAATACATAATTGGAAGATGGACTGGAATAAAAATTCCATACTGGACAGGTCTAGGATACCTCTCACTATTCCTTAGGGGTGAAATTTACCCACCATATGGGAAGATAGTTTTGATAGTCTTAATTATTCTAAATGTATTCCTGATCGTAAAAGATGTTGTTTCAAGAGTGAAGAAGAATTCTCGGAAAGAGAAGATAGTAGAATCTTAGAGTATTCGTCTATTACCGTCCCAGTAGCAGTCTTCTTTATAACTTTTAAAGAATACGCTATAGCATTAAATAGCTCTGAGAGGTCGAGACCTTGCTTTAGGTATGGCTCCACCTTACTAATATTGACAGCTAATTCAATTAATGCGTATGCTGCTCTACTATACGGCTCAATAACCCTAACCCCCCAATACGCTTTAACAACTAAGCAGTGAAAATCTACGGGGTCCACTTCATCATAGATACTCTCTACGGTAAACTCTATATATGCTTCAGCATTCCTCAGTCTAGGTGCATCTACTACCTCTGAATCCTCAATCTCTTCTCTAAGATACTTATCCTTATCTTTCATGAGATACTTAACGAAAACAGTTGGGTCTCGTGTGATATTCGCTACACCTGCAGGTCTTTCTATCAGATTCCTGTATGTTTTATTCTCCTTATAGATTCTAAGTAGAAATCTTGATAGGTTATTATCTATGAATCTCAAACCCATGGGTGCAGCATCTACTTTACCATCTCTAGATTTAGTTGTTAAGATAACTTCATAGACTATGTTTGGAGATATGTTGGGCAGAATATCTCTGATAGGCACGTATCCTATACTCATAACGTTATTAATCTATCCACAACATGTGTTTTAAGTTTACTCTAGTGAGAACATGTAGAATAGAAATTAAACCTTATTCTTTATTTATGGAACCCAACCCATTAAAAGTGTAACTGCAATAGAAGAAGCTAATAAGTCTGCGGTCGCACCTGGTCTTATTCTCCAGCTTCTCCTCATCTTTCTATCAAGCTCATATAATGCTTCTAATCCTCTACGGGTGCTTACGCCTCCAAAACTTAGAATTCTGGAGGCCATGTACGATATCTGGTTTGCTAGTGGTTTTCCACCTCTTCTTAATATATGTGTATCTGGGTATTTTGAGAGAAGTTCGAGGAAAGTTTGAGCAAGAGCTTCTCTCATAGGCATTTTCCTAATGTTTCTTATTAGCTTCATGGTTCCATACATTGTTCTAGGATACATTCTAACCCATTCATAAGCTACTATCTCCCTATCTATAAATGGGCTTAGAGCATGTAGAGGTTTCAGCTTATTTTTTCTTATTTCAATATACGTTTCATTTTTTAACACATCCATGAAAGGTATTCTACCCAAACCTCTCGGTGAGACAAGTCTTACAGCATTGAATATATGGACTGTATCCCTCCAATCCATTCCCGATAATATTATCTTCAAGTTCTTTTTGAGAGTTTTAAGTTTCACTGGTTTAGTTTCCGATAATGAAGATGCAGCTGCAATTGGAGATATTAATAATAGTGCTCCTAAATGCGTATTCCCACCTTTCTGGTATAACATCATATTTCTAGCTCCTTCATAGATTACTTTCCCTAGACCTCTACCACGTCTTTTATAGCCAGCTTCTGCAGCATTCCTAAAGCAGGAATACAATGTTGAGGAAGATAAAAGGAAATGTTCAAATAATGTTTCTTTAAAATCATGGTATCTATCAACTAGCCCAGGCTTAGGTGTTGTAGATACTTCTAATAGTAGAGCTGATACACATCTAGAAGCTATCCAATCTAAATCTGTACTTAACACTGTTTACCTCACCATTTTATCCAGTATCTTAGGTATCGATTCTATGGTTGTAAGCCCAAATACCCTAAATTTTCTCAGTATATTCCAATATGTTAAATCAATATTACTTACTAATCCTTCCAAAAACTTTTTTAGGTAGATAGTCTTCTCTTCACCTTCATAATCCATGTCAAGTAGTAGTATTACATGGGCGGGTTTTAACATATTGATTTTTTCCATTAAGTCTTCTCGTGACCTATATACTATGATTGGTCCTTTAACACCTAAAGCTCTTAATGCTTTAAGGTCTTTCTCACCTTCAACGATTATTGGAGAACCATCTTCAGATTCTTTAATTATTCTTTTAATTATCTCTAAGAGTTCTTCGTATTCTTTAATGTATCTATGCTTCTTCGTAGATACCACCTCGTATATCCACTTCTATAGCCATCGGAAACATTATTCTTCCATTTATTAAGGTAGCTTACCTTCTAGAAGATGATGGATGCAATCTTTATGCTCTCATAGTTTAGGAAAAAGTGTCTCAAGAAAATGTAAGGTTTACCATTTTTTGACAGCTTATTCTACTCGAAAACAAATCTAGTAGCTCAAGAATGGATACGCTTGTATTACAAATCTTTTTTACATATGTAATTTCAACTAGGTCTCAGATTCGGAGGTGAGAACTGGATGAAGGTAGTAACAGTTCATCTTCCAGAAGCATACTTGGAAGCAATAGACGAGCTAGTCAGGAGAAAAATTTATCCGAATAGAGCTGAAGCAATTAGAATGGCTGTAAGAGACTTTATTCAATCGGAGGCAAATATAAGTGAATGATGAAATCTTTATTGACGCCGGTTTACTAAATGATGTAAAAATAACATTAATAGGTGTAGGAGGAGCTGGATGTAATACAGTTAATAGACTATCATATCTAAACCTCAGCAACGTTAAGCTGATAGCAGCAAATACCGATGCACAACATCTAGAGATAATCAGAGCACCACATAAAATAATCCTCGGAAAAACCATAACAAAATTTAGGGGTGCAGGTGGAGACCCAGCTAAAGGAAGAGAAGCAGCTGAAGAATCCATAGATGAGATTAGAGAAGCACTCGAAGGCTCAGATATAGTATTCATCTCAGCTGGGCTAGGAGGAGGAACAGGTACTGGTGCTGCACCACTAATAGCTGAAGTAGCTAGAGAAGAAGGAGCAGTAGTTATAGGTTTCACAACTCTTCCATTCAAGTTTGAAGGAAATATTAGAAAGAGGATAGCTCTACAGGGCTTAGAAGATATGAGACGTAACTGTCACACTGTAATTGCAATAGATAATAATAAACTCTTAGAACTCTACCCTCAGTATAGTCTAAATAATGCTTTCGCAATAGCCGATGAAGTAATAAGTAATATGATCTTAAGTATCACTGAGTCTATACTCAAGCCTAGTTTAATTAACATAGACTATGCAGACTTTAAAACTATAATGATGAGAGGGAATCTAGCAGCTCTAGGTATAGGGATGTCTTCAACACCGAATAGAGCCGAGGAAGCAACTTTTAGTGCGCTGGAATGCCCTCTACTAGATGTAACATACGATGGCTTAACTGGAGCAATAATCCATGTAACGGGAGGAGAAGATATGAAGATTAGTGAAGCAGTTAGACCTGCTGAGATAGTTTCAGAATTAATGGGTGAAGAAGCCTTAGTAATATGGGGTGCAAGAATAGATAGCTCTCTAGATTCTAAGCTTCAAGTATCCCTGATCCTAACTGGTGTAAGTCGTAAAGAATCAGAAGCAGCGATAAAGCAAGCAGAGAAGGACGAAGCCTTTAACGATGAAGACTTAGATAAGATAATGGAAGAACTAGGTATAAAGAATCTCAGCTAAAACTCTTCCTTATTTCCTCCAATTTTTTTATTTTTTCTCTTATATCTCTTTCATCAATCTTCTTGAATAGTGGTTTAGGCTCCTTTATCCTGTGCCCTGGAAGAAGGGTCTTCTCAGCATCACTCCATCTTAATTCATTGATACTCTTATCTATGTTCAAGTATTCTAGTATTTTTTGAGATGTGAAAGGAAGGTACGGAGACATAATTACTGCTAATGCATGGATGACCTGGATGAGTACATATATCGTTCTCGGAGCTTCTTCAGGATTTCTCCAAGGAGATTTCTCGTTTAAATACTTATTACCTTCTTGAGCTAGACGGAGTATTTCTTTTAATCCATCTCTAAATTCGCATGATCCAATCTTCTGCTTGAGTTGCTCTACTATATTACAGCATGTATCAAGCATCTCTCTACTCCTTACATCTAGCTCTCCCGGGTCTGGAATAACCCCATTCATTCTTTCATACGTGAATGTTAATACACGATGTATAAAGTTGCCTAAAGTACCTATCAATTCTCCATTGATCTTGTCTGCGAAATCCTGCCACTTAAAATCCGTATCTCTTGTTTCAGGAGCAATTGCTACTGCATAGTACCTTATAATATCTGGTTCATATTCAGCTAATAAATCGTGAAGCCATATAACCCAGCCCCTGCTTGTTGAGAGCTTCTCTCCTTCCAGATTTACAAATTCATTCACTACTACATTGTATGGAAGGATGTATTCTCCATGAGCTATAAGTAGAGCTGGGAATAGAATAGTATGGAAGAAGAGATTATCTTTACCTATGAAACAGTATAGCTTTGTCTCATGATCCATCCAGAAATCTCTCCAAGCATCTGGACGATTTAAAACATTTTCAGCCCAATCTCTTGTCGCTGAGATATATCCAAGGAGGTTTTCAGCCCAATTATATATTACTTGCCCTTCTGAACCAGGGAAGGGAGCTGGAGGACCCCACTCATAATCTCTAGTAATATCTTTATCTCTCAATCCTTCTTTTTCTAACCATGAGATCGTTTTGTTATATGTTGCTTTCCTCCAATGTTTCTTATCTCTAACGTATTCTAGCACTTTAGGCGATAATGCACTAAGTTTAAGGAAGAAATGTATTTTTCTAATTATTTCAGGTTTGCCTCCACATAGAGTACATCTTGGGTCAAGTATCTCGAAAGACTCATACCATGACCCACATACTTCACATACATCTCCATACTGGTCTTGTGCTCCACATTTAGGGCATGTACCCTTCACGAATCTATCTGGTAAAACCATCTTGTCTTTAGGGCACCACCACTGCTTAATTTCTTTGGGATAAATATACCCTTTCTCCCAAAGTTTCTTATAAAATTCTCTAACAACTTCATAGTGTATAGGCTTACTAGTACGTGAAAAAATATCAAAGCTTATTCCAAGTCTCTCGAATACTTCTTTCTGTAATGGATAGTATTTGTCGCATAACTCCTTAGGCTTCATGTTCTGTTTGATAGCTTCTATTACAATGCTACTAGCATTCTCATCTGTACCGCATACGAATATAACTTCATCTCCAAGTAGTCTATGGAATCTGGCAAAAATATCAGCTGGTAAGTATGCTCCTGCAAGATGACCGAAGTGCCTTGGTGCATAAGAATAGGGGAGTGCCGCTGTAACTAAGTACTTTCCGAGAGCCCACCACCTCTATGATAATCTAGTTTAGCAGTTATATATTTAATATTCGTTTAACCTTCTTTTTGAGGATTTAAAGGTTCAAGCCTAGCTTCAACTTCTTCTGAAGATATCTCTGATTCAAGTAGTAGTCTAGCTTCAATTTCTTCTGCGAATTCTCTTGCAAGCTCTTTATCTACAGATATTTGTTCATCAACTAAATCTATTGGGAAAGGTATCCCAGTTACTATATTTGCATTCTTAAGAGTATAAGCTAATACAGTTTCAAAGTCTACTCCTTCCCCCAATTCTAGGCAAATAGGTGCAGCATATCTTGAAAGCCTAGCATGTATTCTAGGTCTGCTAGTTATTTCTCTTACAAGGTCTCCTCCATCTTCCTCTTTTAAATCTGTTTGAGAAGTAGGTGGGGATAAGTCTGTAGCTGTCTGTATCTTGAGCTTCTTGTTAACATAACTAAATGCATTCTTTTTATTTTCTTCTAAGGTATTCTCTTTCCTGATTACTCCTCTTCTAACCATTTCATTATACCATGTTACAAGGCTGCTATAGTGGAGGTAGGTCCATTCATCTTCCGCAATATCTCTGTAATCAAAGTATTTTCCAAAAGGCATTATTGAGCGGAGTATAGACCTATCATTCCTATTTAACGTAGATCCTCTATCCCAAGTCTTAGAGAGAATCCATCCATCTATTGCACATGTTCTAAGCCTTTTTATCACACCTACTGCTCTACCTGATTTAATAAGCTTTCTAGTTAAGTCTAATGTGTGTTTTACAAGCTCCCATCCACTTCCATATTCATCTATTCCAAGGCTTGCTAGATCCAATCTTTTTATCTCACTACACCTAGTTCTAAAACCATAAAATGAGCCATCAACAAGTAGCAGGTCAACATCGTATTTTTCAATACATCTTAAAGCCATCTCCCTCTCCTTAACTGTCATCAGAAGCGTAAGTATCTTTCTGGTTTGCTGTATCTCACCTATTTGATTAACCATTATGTATCCCCCTACCATGTTTTCATCATCTTTATCTGATATTATCTTACTGCCTTCAAATACCATATAGCATGCAGTATAGACTCCTATCCTATACCCCAATCTATCACTAAAGGTAGGTGAAGAAGAACCATCTACAGCTCCAATCCTTAAGTCTCTGCTCAAAACTTCGGGAATATCTTTAATCTTCAGCAAGCTAGCAATCCTTGAAATTTTCTCTCTTTCAGATTTAATCTCGTTAAAAGCTCTTACAGCTGCTTTCTCTGCGTATTCATAGAAATCTACTTGAAGCTTGAAAGGTAGCTTACTAAACGCTGAAGTCTTCTCTTCTTCAAAAATCTCAGCTCGCCTCCAACGCTAAATATAGATTACCCTCCTTATTAAACTTCTAAAAGCTGCGGGTTTATCTTCCATCCATTCTACTGTATCTGGAAGCTTATCAGTAAAGGAATAGGTGATGGGTTCATTCTCCCCAAGAAGTAGAAGTGTCCTTCTGGGAGAGTTAATAGAGTTTCTGGAGAGATGTAGTAGGATGCAGAAAGCTTCTGGGCTTCTTCTACATCTAATGGATGAATCCTCCCAATAAACTGTGTATTTAGATTTCTTCTTACAGCAGCGTTTAACCCAATCTCCCCAGCCATTCCTTGAGATAAAATTACTATCGATAAACCGTAGCTCCTACCTAAAGCGCATAGATCTATAATCATGTCTGTTGTATCTCTCTCCATCCCCCTCGGCTGCCATGGAGCGTATTGTGGTCCCTCATCAATTACCAAGGCAATATTCAGGGTCTGCTTCCTCTCCATTAATTTCTTCAAATATTTTGTTATAGCTGTAAACACTGCGAGTTTCTGTTCTTTGATCCCCTTACTCATGTCTATAATAACAATCCCTCTATCTTTTACTTTTGCAACTATCTCCCAAGGCTCTATCACCCCGATGAATCTCTCAAATTCTTCTTCAGTTATTGTTTCAAAAGATGATTCCAGCCTATTCAATTGAAGTGTCTTTGTATCTTCTTTCACCCCTGGGGAGCCCATTATTATCTGTCTAGCTTTCTGTAGAATTAGTTCACGGCTAACCGCTGGGTCTTTACCCCTCCAGTCTACTTGTCTTAGAGCTGTCTCAACAGCTGCTGCCACAGGATTCTCTTCTCTATCATAGTATCCAAAGTTTCTAGTTATAGTTCCGAAATATTTTACAACTGTCTGGTTATCTACTTTTATCTGGTCTAGAGTTATTGTTGACTCAAAATATGGAGCATAATCGCTACCTTTCCAATCCATAACTATTACATCGTATCCAGCTCTCCTAAGTAAAGGTATAATCTCATATCTTGTTAGATAGCTTTTACCTGACCCAGTTACACCAAAGACTCCTATATGATAATTTATGTATTCTTTGAGGACTGGAACCTTCCAGTTTGGTTTCCCCCAGTAATGTCCTATGGATAATTCACTCTTTCCAAGATATTGCATAGGGCTATCTTCATCTGTAAATATCTCAACAGTTGATGTTGGAGCAATTATAATCCTATTTTGAGAGATACCGTTATCATTTATCTCTCCGATGACTTGAAGTTTAAAGAGGAAATATTCTTTTACACTGCTAGGGATTCTTCTACTCTTAGCATAAGCTACACCGGGTGTAAAGGTTCCTGTTCTTAAGCTCTCATTTATCCCTAATCCTCCTCTGCATACTGCTAATACACTCCCACCATTCTTATTCTTAATTAAGACTAGACTTTCATTCTTTACTTCCTTCTCCATTCCATCATACAGGACGACTGTAGCACTAGACTCACTCGCACCACTACATATTATGCCGATTGGGATGGGCATCTCGACTTTAACTATTTCATAGTTTCATAAAATGATTTCTATCTACCCTCTGGCCAAGAAAAGATTAATCTAAAAACGGGATAAACTTAAAAACAGCCTATACAGGGTAAGGAGAGAGGCTAAGAAGGCATGACTGTAGAAAGCTTCATAGACTTACTTTACAACTCTCTTTTCTGGATTTCCATCTTAACTTTCATCTTGATTATAGCCTATATTCTTTATAAAGAGATTTCGAAGAAGTAAGATTTAACAATTGCATTGACGATTGCTACTAAGGAATTAAGCTTGTTAACACGGACTGATCAGAAGTTTGTAGAATCACTATTCAAGAGATACTACTTGGAGAAAGCTGACACAGTATATATTCCAGAGAGAATAAATGAGAGAGAATTCGGGTACTTTCCATTTGAAGAGAAAACCATGATTAGGCATTTATACATAGATTCTCCAGATAAACTGAGAGAATTCCTTATAAAGAATAACCCTCTCCACGTATATCATTCAGCAGCATTCTATAAGTATCCTAGTGCACCAATGGAGGAGAAAGAATGGATGGGGGCAGAACTAGCTTTCGATATAGATGCAGACCATCTCAAAACGCTCTGTAGAAGAGAACATGACTTTAAAGTATGCTCCAAATGTTTCACAGCTTATCCTAATCAAGCAGATAGATGTAGTAAGTGTGACGGTGTATTAATAGATATTGAATGGGTTTGTGAATCATGTTTAGAGGCAGCTAAACAGGAAACAATTAAGCTAATAGATTTTCTAGAGGGAGACCTAGGCTTTAAGAAGATTAGGATAACTTTCTCAGGTAATAGAGGCTACCACATCGTGATTATGGATGAAGAAGTCTTAGAACTTGGACAACTAGAAAGAAAAGAGATAGTAGATTACATTACTGGAACAGGTATCTCATTAAGAGTAATGGGATTGATTGAAGATCCTAAAAAGGATAAAGCTACAAAGATAAGTGGACCAGATATCTCCGACCCAGGATGGAGAGGTAGAATAGCTAGAGCTTCAATCGAACTAGCGATAAGATCTAATGCTACTGAATTATCGGAGCTATTATCTATAGATTATATGTTGGCTCAGAAGTATGTTGATGTTCTGAGAAGGCACTCGGAAGAATGGAGTGAACGTTGTGCATGGGATACTCTTCCAAGAAGCGTGGTTGCGCTGTTAGGGAAAGCAGCAGCAAATTATGCTTCCGCAAAAATTGATGTCGTGGTTACCTCAGATATTCATAGATTAATTAGGCTTGCAAATACACTTAACGGTAAGTCAGGATTACTAGCTAAAACAATTAAGTTGAATGAACTTGAAGATTTTGACCCATTCCTTCAAGCTACCGTATTACCATACGATAGGACTGTTGAAGTACGTGTTCTAAGAGCTCCAAGATTTAAAATACTTGGAGAAGAATTTGGACCATATGAGGATATAGTTATTCGGCTACCAGTTGCCGTGGCCACATTTCTTATAGCTAAGAATGTAGCTACTCTCTTGAAACCAGCCACCAACTAACCTAAAGAAAATCACAAGGCTATAGTGGAGAAATAATTTTATTATCTGAGTAGTATTCTCAATTGTTGAGGATGTCAGGAGAAGTATCAATATATGAGCTTGTTTATGAGCTTTGGAGAATAGAAAACTCTATAGATGAGTTGGGTAAACTTCCAGAAGGATTCGAGGAAAAGCTAAGAGAATATTTCTCAAGATTGAAGAGTTATCTTAGAGTCTCGGATAAGATGATGATATCTACTAGTCTGAGAGAAGCTGAAGTAGATGCAGTAGCTAAACTTGTTCAATCATTATTCAAGATTAGGCTGGATAAGATTATTAGAGCAGCCCAGTCTGGTTCTTACCCTGAAACTATGTCTGGATTTGAAAAGAATATCTATATGTCACTCTACAGAATCCTAACAGAACATAGAAAGTATGTTGAATCAATAATCATGGCAACAGCATATAGTGGATGGAAAATCATTGAATCTAACTATGATGTAGTCTGTTTTCAGCAGGATTTCCCCCAAATTGTTGGAGAAGACTTAAAAACTTATGGTCCCTTCAAGAAAGGAGACATAGCTGTTCTACCAAAAGCTAACGCTCAAACTCTTATAGTTAAAGGCTTAGCGTACAGGATAACTGTCATGTCTCCAGAGCTTGAGGAGGGATAGAGAATATCTCTAAACCTTCTACCGAGACTATCAAGCTACTCAAGATTACCCGCTTAATCTGAGCTTGGAAGGGTGTATATATCTTAAGTAGATTCTTCTTAGGGTTGAACATTGTCAGTAAACCTATGCCTGAGAATGCATAGTTAACATCATATAGATGGCATAGTATCCCAGCTCTATGTACTCTACAAATCTCTTCTAATCCTTCCTCGATTACTATGCCTTTATCTTCAGCAAATGACGCTAAGAGCTTATTTATAATATAAGAGACTCTATGAACTCTGTTTTCACCCGTGATGTATTCTAGTTCAACCCAGGAGATCGGAATTGTCCTTACAATCGACCTCCTCAGGAACCTCTCATACATCATCTCTCTAAGCTTCTTCCTAGCTTCCAGGCTTCTCTTCCTAACTGCGAGTGGTGGGGGGAGCTCTCTAATATCTATAGAGTGTTCTTTACAGTATTCTTCTAGTTCGGGAATAGTATCACCTATCATGACTAAGTGGGTTGGGTTAAAGATTTTCATTAATTCTTTCTTATGGTATATTGCTCCTTCACTATTTATCCAACCATCAACGTCTATTACAAGGTTCTGAATAGGATACTTAGTTATCAGATTACTGTAGAGTTTTTCTACAGATTTTATATGCCTATTCATTATGGGTGTAGGAGAAGTATATCCTACCGCCTCCATGTTTTCAGCTTTAACATATGATATGTCTGGCAACGGATTCTTCAAGTAAACATATCCAATAGTCGTAGGTGGGCAGATGCTCGACTGACCTACATCTAAATCCATGAAGATGCATGTTTTCTTCATGCTTATAATAATGTTCGCTCCAAGAGTAGCGAGAGAAGTTTTACCTGAATCTGACCCCCCCATAAACATTATAGTTAACCTATCCTGCCCAGCAATCTCTTGAACAGTCTTAAGCCATTCATCTGGTATAGTATTACCGTCTACTTCTTCAATTGATCCACCTTCTCCAAATGTATATTCAATCTTAGAATCTTCATATGCATATACTGGTCTAGATCTCCAGCTCCTAATCACGATCTGTTTCTTCTGAGGTAGAGGGCATCCCAGTATAGATGCTTTACCTTCTAGGAGCTTTATTGATGCTGGACCATTAACTATTAATGTCTTACCAGATTTTAAGTCGTAGACTGGCATTAGGTCTCACCCTTCTTAAACCTTGTCCTTCTTCTAAGCAGTAATAGTATAGCTGAATATTCATCTTTGCTTAAACCCTTCTCCCTAGGAATCAATCCTCTAGCTGTCCTAAATTCATCTATAACCTCGATCTTCAACCCTTCAATACTTCTAAGATACTTAGTCAACATCTCTAGAAATCTTGATAGTTCTTCTTGAGTTGTTGTTGAGCCCACCAGAATCATCTTCTCTTCTGCCTCCCTATGTCTATCTAGGAAAGCCTTTACATCCTCAAACATGCTCTCTTCATGAAAATACTTTGAAGTTCTTATAATCTTATCGTTTACTGAGTAGGCTACACCAATAGTCTTGCCTGGATCGATAGCTATCAGAATATTCTGGTATGATTCAACCCCATTCAAGACTTCTAAAACTCTTTCTATAAGTTCTTCCATGCTTCGATAATCTTCAAGGTATAGAGTCCTACGATTAACAGCATCTACTTGAAACTCGCTCCTCTTAGTTACTATTACATTAACTGATAGGGGAAGATTATCAATACTGACCGTATGAATAGTCTTTACACCCATCTTTGATATCGCCTCCCTGAATAAGCTTGCAAACTTCATGTCTAAAGTTACAAGCCCTACAATCCTCTCCATCCTACTATTATCTTAAAATAAGCGTTTAATAGGCTCTACCCTAATCTAAATATGGTGGTTTACGTGGGTCGTAGAAGGAGGAAGATTGTTAAGAAAAAGATTATAAAACCACCCCCAAAGATATTCTTATGCCCAATATGCAGTGTGGAGGCTGTAACTGTTCTCCATCAAAAAGGTGAAGAATACGCTGAAATATTTTGTGCTAACTGTAAAACGAAAGTGAAGATTAGATGGTATCCAGCATACAGTGAAGTCGATGCATACTCTGAATTCTACGATATAGTAACCGGTAAGAAGAAGATTGAAATAGCTGCAGAAGCGCCTACTCCAAATCAAGAAAACACACCAAGCATAGAAGAAGAGAGCGTACATACACCAGACTATAATAACTTAGAAGAAACTGAAGAAGAACAGTTCAATAATGAGTCTTGAGCCTACGTTAATATTAAGCATAAGAAATATTTTTATGGATGAAAGTAAAAGATATTGGCAATGTCTTCATCAATTAGGTTGATCAAAGTTGGGAAGACGGAGAGCTATTTGCTGGAGAAGCTTGAGAAGGGACCAATACATATAACTCTACTAGATCCTGAGAGTATTTCGATAGATAGAGCTATTGAGATTGCGAGGATTGTCGAATCCAGTGGAAGCTCAGCGATTATGGTTGGAGGCTCAACAGTCTCTTCCCAGAATGAGATGGATGAATTCATAGCTACTTTAAAAAAGAATATTAACATACCAGTCATAATATTTCCAAATAATGTTCAAGCATTATCCAAGCATGCAGACGCTGTTTGGTATATGTCTCTCCTAAACTCCGTAGAATGGTATTATATCATCGGAGCACAGATGCAGGCTGCACCATTCATTAAGAAGCATCAAATAGAGGCAATACCTCTAGCATACATTGTCTTCAGGGGAGATACAGCTGTCTCCGCTATAGGCAGAGTCCTACCTATCCCTGATAATCATCCAGAAGTAGCAGTAGCATATGCACTAGCAGCCCAATACCTCGGATTTAGATTCTTATATCTAGAAGGAGGGTCCGGAGCATCCGAGCCTGTCCCCCCAAAAATTATCAAAGCTGTAAAATCTTCCATTAGCATCCCTTTAATCGTAGGAGGAGGGGTAAGAACAGTTGAGCAAGCTCAAAAAGTCTTAGAATCAGGTGCAGATATAATTGTAACTGGCACAATCGCAGAAGAAGACCCAGAAAAGCTAAAGAGGCTTATTGCTAAAGTAAATAGTTATAGAGTTTGTTAGAACTCCACTAGAGATCATAAACTCCTCGAATTTCTTAGGAAATCGTAATAATTATATTAAAGAGCTTAGCCTCTATAGAAGGTAGAGATTGAATTGTCAAGATATTTTGATAGAGTTTCTACAGGTGTCCCAAGGCTTGACCAGATGCTGGGTGGCGGGTTAATTAGAGGTAGAACATATCTTGTAACTGGTGAGACAGGTGTAGGCAAGACAATACTAAGTCTACAATTCATCTTGGAGGGTTTAAGACAGAATGAACATGCAATTTATGTATCTCTAGATGAAAGGATTGATGGAGTACTTAATGGAGCATTATCTCTTGGATGGGATTTATGGGAGTACATACAGATGGGGTTATTCCATCCATTTGAATTTAGGTTGTTTACATCAGATTTAAAGAGGTTTGGAAAAGAGAGCAGAGCATTCGTAGAAGCAATAGAGAAGATCGCACAGGGGAGATCAATCAGTAGGATCGTCTTAGACCCTATATCTGCACTAGCTTTAGGAGCAAGAGAAGAATTCATCGTAAGAGAATACTTGAGAGAGATTATAAATATGCTTGAAGAAAAAATGGGTGCAACAACACTTCTCACATGTGATGTACCAACAGCTTCAAAGAAATTAAGCAGATTCGGTTTCGAAGAATTCTTATCATCAGGAGTAATAGTTCTAGGTGTAGTAAGATTTAGAGGTAAGCTCTTGAAGACAATCTACGTAAGAAAGATGCGTTGGTCTATGGCTGACTCAGCAATATACACTTTTGAGATAAGACCGGGAGAAGGAATAGTCATAAAAGAACCACTCTCCGAACACATTGACACAGCATCACTAGAACTCTAGACTCCCATATAATGTCCTATCTCCTAATCTCTAATTTCTGATAGGAAATTATGTTAGATAATAAAATTTTAATAACATGGGGATAAGAAGATTTAATGTGGAGTCTGTGCAAGAACATGTTTACAAAAACCCATGTTGAAAACTTTTTAAGCCTTAGAAATGTTGACATAGAATTAAAGAAGACAAATATCTTCATAGGACCGAACACAAGCGGGAAAAGCAATATTGCAAAAGTTTTCCAACTAATAGCTAGAAATGCAAGAGATGGAATACCAGTTTTAGAAGGTTACAAGGAGTTTAAGGATATATCTTTTAGTTTTAACCCAGCCGCGAAAATAAATATCACGTTAGAAGTATCTATAAAAGGGGTCAAATGGAGGTATATCCTCGAATTATCTAAAGAGAAATATTCCGAGCATATATATAGGGCTGATGAACTAGTTATGAGACATGATGGTGACCTTGGCACGATATATATTCATGCTAAAGGTCATACAGCAATCGGGTCAACAGGGCAAGTCTCAGCTGCATACTATGGTAGAAACATTTACAAAAGTATACTGACCTCCCTACCCTTAGATATAGAGGCAGAAGGTCAATATTTAGCGTTTTGTTTAAAAAATATCTCTGCTCATTCGTTCAGCCCTACTTTTCTTCGTCTTGAAAATCCTGTTAATGAAAAACCTTTATTGAAATATCACGGGGAAAACCTGGCTCGCTACTTACTTTATCTGTATACAGAGAGACGGAAAGATTTCAGACGTATTGAAGAAACTCTACAGAGGATGGTTCCGGAAGTTGAGGAGATTACCCCACATATAGAAGGGACTAATGTTGAGATATGGATTAGGGTGAAAGGTTTAGATGAACCTTTGAAGCCTCATAATATCTCTGACGGTACTCTAAGGATTCTTGCGATGATCAGCGCTTTACATGGTGGGTTTAGTCTTGTGGTTTTAGAAGAACCTGAGAACTGTATACACCCTTATTTACTTGAGACCCTGATGGACTTAGTTAGAAATTCTCCATCTCAAGTTGTTATAACCACACACTCACCCTATCTATTAGATCACGCTAAACCAGAAGAAGTCTTCTTAGTAGAAAAAGAGGGCCTAGAAACTAAAGTGAAAATGTTATCCACTACCGAGGAGATGAACCGTGTGAAGTTGTTTTTAGAGGAAGGTGGTACATTAGGTGAAGCATGGTATTCTGGAATAATAGGTGGAATACCGTGAATTCCATTTTAGTAATAGTTGAAGGCACAACTGATATAGGTTTTATTGAAGGAATCACAGAGAGACTACAAGTTACATGTAGAGTACATTTAATGAGAGGGAATAGACCAGAAAAAGCTAGCCGTATCCTAGTAGCTTTGCAGGGAGAATTTGAGAGAGCTATTGTACTCAAAGACCTTCATAGAGAAGGTAGGAATAGGGTTGCCCTCATACATAAGTTAACTGATAAGGCTAAACAGCTAGAGAAGCAAGGATTAAGATTACATATTATTACTATTAAGTGGGGTATAGAATCATAGATTCTTGCAGGTCTATCGGTAAACAATCCAGAGGAGATTTTAGATCCAGAAGAAGAGCTTAAAAGATTAATGAAGATGAAAGGTGAGCAATTTGTTAAAAGTCGTGAGCTCTACAGGAAATTAGCAAGAGAAATTGTGGACATCAAAAAAGCTATGATAAAGTCAGAAAGTTTTAGAAATTTCATAAAAATTCTTACCACTATAGAAGACTTCACTTAACGTCTATAGTTAATTCATAAACTGTAAATATTCTTGGGACCTGTAGAAATTAAAAGTGAATGAACTACGGACGTTGTAGAAATTAAAATGAGCCAATGTAATGGTTAAGCTGTGTTTTCCTGTGATCTATGATATAATTGTGGAGTAGGTTGGATATAGATAAATCATAGTCCGTTCACAATTAGAGTTGAGATGAGAGAATGGGTTTAACAATTTTAGAGAGGGAGGCCATAAAAAACAAGGTTATAGAGGTCTTGAAGAATGTTTATGATCCAGAGATTCCAGTGAACGTTTATGATTTAGGACTAATATATGGCATCAATGTAGATGAAGAAGGTAGAGTAAATATAGAGATGACTTTAACTGCTCCTGGATGCCCAATAGCTGGAATGGTCATAGCATCTACAGAATCAGCCATTAGGGAAAAAGTAACTGAAGCAAAAGAAGTCTACGTAAATCTTGTATGGGATCCTCCGTGGACACCCCTAAGAGTAACACCTGAGGGACGTGAAGCTCTAAAGAAACTATTAGGATACGACCTAGTAGAAGAGTGGATAAAAGCTACTTCTTAGAGTCAACATTCTCTAGAGTTTCATACTACTAGTATCCAGAGTACTTTGACGTACTCCTCTTAATGAGGATGAACAGAATACGGATATGGCCAAATCAAGGTAACCACCTCTAACATTTATCTCAACCACGTCTTTCATCAATCAAGGCAGCATCAGATATAATAACTTGGAGGACAGAATAAGCTTGGTAGATGATAGATAGAGTTCCCAGAGAATTAGCTCAATACTACGAAAATCTATTGGAGAAAATAAATCATCAAAAAAAGATAGCTATTGAAGCTAGGAAGAGAATATCTTCTCCAATACCTCAGATTGAGGTTCTCTTTGCAAAAGATCTCGCTGAGAGGGTTGAACTCTTAGTTGGGCCAAGAGGGGTAGCAGATAAGATAAGGAGATTATTCGGTAGAATCCCCTTGGAGAAGCTAGCCTTAAAGCTTGCAGAAGAAATCATCGAAGAACATGGAAGAGAGAAAGTTGATGGAGAAGTCATACTCCAAGCTATTAGAACATCTTTAGCAATACTTACACCACCATGTATAACGGCTGCTCCAACTGAGGGGGTAGTAGCTGTTAAGATAAAGAAGAACATGGATGGGTCGAGGTATCTAGCAGTATATTTTGCTGGACCGATAAGGTCTGCTGGAGGGACAGAGTTAGCAGCAGTTGTGGTTTTAGCAGATTACGTTAGAAGGATTGTAGGACTAGATAGGTACAAGCCAACCTACGAGGAGATAATGAGGTTCATTGAAGAATTAAGACTATATAAGAGGAAGGTCTCAAGATTTCAGTATAATGTTCCAGATAGTGTTATAGAATATATCTTGAAGAATCTACCAGTAGAAGTTACAGGGGTACCGACAGACAGGATACTTGTATCATCTTTCCGTAATCTTCCAAAAATTGAAACCAACTATCTAAGAGGAGGAGCACTCAGAGTTGTAAATGATGGGATTGCGGGTAGAGCCAAGAAGGTTTTAAAACTCGTAGAGAAGATAGGTCTAGATGGATGGGAGTGGATAAGAAGAGTTATAGAGATAATGGATTCAGATAAGAATGAGGATGAAGGATACTTCGATGAAGTAGTTGGTGGGAGACCGGTAATATCTCTCCCAGATAGATTTGGTGGATTAAGAATCAGGTACGGTAGAGCATCTTCAACGGGACTCGCATCAATAGGATTACACCCTATGACACTAGAGGTCCTCAATTGGTATATCGTCTCAGGGACACAGCTGAAACTTGATTACCCAGGGAAGGGAGGGGTAGTGGCTCCAGTAGACTATATTGAGCCTCCAGTAGTATTAACTGGAGATGGTGAGGTAGCAAGATTAGATAATTATTCAAAGTATGAGAGGATTAAAGATAAGATAGAGAAAATACTCTTCTTAGGAGATATATTGGTTTCCGTAGGTGATTTAATAGAGAATAATGTTAAGATTTATCCACCTGGATTCTGCGAAGAATGGTGGTGTGAAGAACTCCGTTTCAAAGTAGCTGAAAACATGGGAAAGATTAGTAGAGAACTCTATAATAGGATTCAGACTCTACTTGAAGACCCCTTTAATAACGTACCCAGCCTTAGAGAAGCAGTAATAATTAGTCTAAAATTTGGTGTTCCTCTCCATCCAAGGTATACCCCATTCTGGAAGAATATAACATTAAAAGATTTAGACGTCTTAAGAGAATGGTTAAAGAACTCAATAAAGAATATGACACATGAAAATGGAGAAGTATATCTACCGAGATCTGAGAAAGCAAAGGAGATACTAACTAGTATTCTCGTTGAACATAGAGTTAAAGTAGACAAGATAATCCTTTCAAGTGATTGGCTTAAAGCTCTCATAGTAATGCTTAGACCATTTACGCATGCTAAGTTAACCGGTGAAGATATCCTCGAAGCTTTATCCAAGCTTTCAGGGATAATTATCGAAGATAAAGCTGGAACATTTATAGGTGCTAGAATGGGTAGACCAGAGAAGGCTGCTCAAAGAGAGATGAGCCCACCTGTGAGTATTCTATTTCCAATAGGATCGAATGGTGGTCCATCTAGAGACTTAATAAACGCATTAAATAATAATGAGAAGGTTATCGTTGAGCTTGTTAAGAGACGATGTTCAAGTTGTGGTAGGAAGACCTGGACTCATAAATGTCCTGAATGTAGAATACCAACGGAAATAATTGGAGAATGTGGATCATGCGGTTTCGAGAAAAGATATGATGGAGAAGTAGTATGCGAGAAATGTGGAGGAACAATTGCTTACTATGAGAAATACGTAATAAATATGGCTGAGAAATTATATGAAGTATCTAGAGAGATTAATGATCCCTTACCGAGAAGGATTAAAGGGGTTAAAGGTTTAAACAGTCTAACGAAGACCCCTGAAGACTTAGCTAAGGGTATTCTCAGAGCCAAGCATGAACTCTACGTTTACAAAGATGGAACTATAAGATTCGATGTAACAAATGCTCCTTTAACCCATTTTAAACCAAGTCAGATAGGAGTATCAGTAGATAAGCTGAGAAAACTGGGATATACACATGATATATTTGGAGAACCACTTACTTCTCAAGAGCAGATTCTAGAATTGAGGATCCAAGATATAGTCATTCCTCGTAAAGCAGCAGAACATTTATTCAGAGTATCTAAGTTTATTGATGATGAACTTAAGAAGCTTGCTGGGATGGAGCCGTACTATAATTTCGAGAAGCCTGAAGATGTAGTAGGAGAATTAGTAGTAGTTTTATCTCCCCATACATATGCTGGATCAGTTGCAAGGGTAGTAGGTATAATTGATGGACTTGTATGTTTTGCTCATCCAGTACTTCATGCTGCAAAGAGGAGAGATTGTGATGGAGATGAAGATAGCATTATGCTTCTACTTGATACTTTAATCAATTTCTCAAGACTATATTTACCAAATAGAGTTGGTGGAAGAATGGATTCCCCGCTCTTAATTACTTCAATAGTTTATCCTGAAGAAGTTGATGAACAAGCCCATAACCTGGACATAGTTGATAGATATCCTCTAGAATTTTATAGAAAAGCTAAGAACGGTGCACATGTATCTACCATAACGAGGATTATCCCAACTATTAGGAATTATCTAGGAAGACCTGAAGCTTTTGCTGGATGTAGATTTACTCATCCCCAGAGCTCACTAATAACCATCGTAAAAGAGTCAGCTTATAAAAAACATTCATCTATGCTGGGGAAAATTATTGGGCAGATAGAAATTGCTGAAAGACTAGCTGGAGTAGATACTACTCTAATGGTGGAGAAGATAATGGAATCCCACCTACTTCCAGACATAGTAGGAAATGCTAGAGCATTCTTTACACAAGAGTTTAGATGCAAGAGATGCGGGTCAAAATATCGTAGACTTCCACTAAAAGGTAGATGCAATAATTGTGGGGCTGAATTAACACAGACAGTCTTCAGAGGAGCTATAGAAAAGTATGTTGAACTCACACAAGAACTTCTTGGAAAATATGTTAAAAATGAGTACCTGAGAGAACAAGCTCTCATAGCAATAGAAGGTATAAAGAAGATGTTTTCAAGAGAAGAATTAACTGAAGCATCTGGAAGACAGGTTTCTCTAGAGAAATTTATATAGGATGGCCAATCATGATAAGAATTATCAATAGGATTGACTAATCTTAGTATGGATGGCTGAGGTTAACCCGAGAGCATACTTGGCGAGGATAAAGAATGTTAAGAAAGGAGTAAATACAAGGTCTAAGATCCTTGAAGTAATAAAATCGAGACCGTTAACGCTTAAGAGTATAGCTGAGCAAGTCGGTAAGAGTAGTTCATCAATAAGAAGACACTTAAAGAATATGGAAGCTGAAGGAATAGTTAAATCTCAAAGATATAAAGGTAGAATTATCTGGATGACTACTGGTGTAGGTCAGAAAGCTATTGAAGAAGTATATTAGAAGAGTATGTTTGCAATTATAATCATAGCTATCATCAAAGCTGCAGCTATCAATACTAGCTCAGCTCTAATCTTTATACCTTTAATCTCTTCTTCAAAAAATCTTAGAAGACCTGCAGCTGATTGAGGCATAGGTGCTTCTCTTCTCCTTCTCCTAGCACTCACTTACGTCTCACCATTTGAAAACAGTAAAGACTCGCTAATAAACACTTCTATATTGTTAAAACAAACTAGTTGAATCCAATAGATAATTCAATCAGGTATTAGGTAGATCTAATAGAGAGTAGTTTGATATGCTTCAGAGATAAAATTTGCGTTTATCCCTCTACTTCTAAGACTTCGGGAAAACTCTCTGGCATACCCATAGATTGTGTAAACTTGTTTTGGTTTACTCTCCAAGATATACCTTATTAATCCATCATAATCTGAGTGCCCACTAAGCGGGAAAGACGCATTATAATTGGGATACCTATATCTTAGAGCCCATCCCGTGGCTACAGCCCATCGGGTCCTCCGGCTGGTAGGTAGCTCTTCTCTAAAGCTTGAAACATATACGCATTCTCCTTGCTTCAAAGTTTCTATGCCTTCAACTTTACTTATCGGAATATAATCAAGTGATATTCCGTATTCTCTGTATTTCTCAGATATTCTAGCTACTGGATTGCTTACAACTACGGGAATGTCTAAGTAGGTATTAACTATACGTATGATCTCTTGGCTCTTCCCTAGTGAGTAGACCTTGAATGCAGGTATCTCATCAGATGAGATAGTCTTGAGAATCCATTTAACGATATCAGCATATATCTTCTCTCTATTGGGGAATCTATAATATGGTAACCCATATGTTGACTCAATTATAAGTATATCAGATTCTATAGGTTTTGCGCCTCTATGTACTATAGTATCATATATATTAAGATCCCCTGTATAGACTATTCTTAATCCATCAGCATCAATTACGTATTGGGATGAGCCTAGAACATGACCAGAAGACTTCATTGAAATCTCTAATCCATCTCCAACCCTAAGCTTCCCACCATACTTTAGAGTAGTCCACTCACCCCTCCTACCAATAGTATTCAAGATTGAAGCTGTTTCTTCACTCATTACGGCATTTTTCAAAGATAAGCTGTAAACATGGTCTAGGTGAGCATGAGAAATAAATTGGATGCTACTACCAATAGGCTTGGTATCAAAAACTAATCTTAAATCTTTAATCTCTAAAACGAGACCACTGCCTCCAGTAATTCTCAAGCCACCCAATCTATACTCCATTAACTACTTGGATGCTCTTAATATTTTCCCAACATATACTTTATTTAGTAGTTGTACCGAACAATTAGTAACCCCATGCTTAGTGGATTCATGAAAAATTTGAAAAAAGAAAACCATACATCGAAGTTAGCTTCACTCTACCCATACATAAAAGGGCTACCGGGTAGAGGAAACCTTAAAGGTTTAACCGTTATGTTCACTACTCTTACAATAATCTTAGTATCATTGATAGATTGGACGATAATATGGTTACCCGCTCTATCCTACTACTCAATAATTATGGTTAATTATCTGTTCTCCAAAGTTGGGAGAGGATTGGTAAATTTTAGGAGGCTTAATGGTTTAACAGTAATGGAGATGATGATCAACAGTGTTGGATTGACTATTATGCATCTATTTAATATGTTTACTAAGCTTCCAATAATTAGTCTTTCACTACTTTCATCTTTTACATCCTTAGCTACTTTACTTAGAGGTCTAGTGGTTAGAGTACTCGCCGAAGATGATTTATCTTACTCATTAAGATACTCTATTACAATCTCAGTATTCCTGATTGCTCCATTCTTCGCTTCTAGTTTAAACAATCTTCTAGTACCAATGCTTATTGGGCAGATTACTGGGAACGTTCTATACACATTCTACTCTTCTGGTATTAACTACTTTTTTAGGATTCATGGACTAAAACCTATAAAACTCTTATCAGCAATGCTAGCTATTTTTCTTGATGGAAAGAAGGACTCCTTAGAGAATTTAGCTGAGAAACTCAACACTAGGTCTGACATTACTATTGACTGTCTTGTCTTTAGAGAAGCTGGGAGAAGAAACGTAGAAATAGCATTCATAATACCAACATTCCACCCTGGACCCTTCAGAGATTTTGGTAGTAGTATACTGCCATACTTGATTGAAGAGAAGCTTTCAAGTAAAGGTGTGAAAACAGTTATTGCAAGGGGGCTTTCAGATCATTCTAAGAACATCATATCTAGAAAGGATTGTGAATTCATAGCCGAACAAATTTCAAATAAAATAATTAATTGGGATTCTAACTATTCTAGGAGAATCGGCTTAACGAAGGTTTTGAAATATGGTTCCGCTACAGCTTCTCTAATACCAGTTGGCGATACAACACTCGTAGTTTTAACTCTTCACCCTAAAGGTATGGAAGATATACCACCCTTATTAATGGATGGAATAAAAAGAGATGATATAATCGTAGTCGATGCACATAATAGTTTCTCTGAAGATGTTAAAGAACTGGATGGAGATGGATTTAGAGATATTAGGAACGTATTGGCCATAGCTTCAGAAATAATAATTGAGAAGAATTCACAGATTCTAGCTGGATACGGTGAAAACATGATAGAAGGCTATGGTTTAGAAGATGGTATAGGTCCGCTAGGTATAAGAGTTTTAATATTCAAGAATGAGAATTATTCTACGGCTCTTATTGTTCTTGATAGTAATAATGCCGTACCAGAGATTCGAGAGAGAATACTTGAGGATGCTAAAAACCTAGGAATAGATTACTGTGAAGTCTTAACGACTGATACCCACATAGTTAACGGTATAAAGTTGGGGGGTAGAGGCTATCACCCCTTAGGGGAAGTTATACCCATAGAAGTAGTATCATCATCAGTAGTTCAAGCATTAAAGAGAGCTATGTTGAATCTCAAGGAGATGGAAGTCTCAAGAGTCTCAACTACTTTCAGAAGCGTTAAGGTAATGTCGAATGAATTCCTGGAAGAAGCATCAGAAAAAACATTCAAGTCTCTTAAACTCTTCTACATAACAACATTATTAACATTAATCACTTCAGGGTTAATTACTTTATCTTTATTATGACAATCTTAAGTATAGAAAATTTTATTTCGCTGGACTTGGATCTAATTCAAGAGGCTTGAGAGTTTGGCTAAAGCCATGGTTATAGTAGGAAAGAAGCCTAAGATGAGATATGTTACAGCATGCATAACCTTATTTAATAAGGGTGAGAAAGAGATTCTGCTTAGAGCTAGGGGGAGAAGTATTACTAACTGTATTGATGTTGCTTTCCTACTTAAGAAGAGCTTCTATTCAAATCTAGAAATAAAGAACATAGCTATAGGATATGATGAAGCTGAATTAGATGGGAATAGGAGAAGATATGTAAGCTTTATTGAAATACTAATATCTAGATAGCTTAAAAGATGCGGACTCTCTATTGATCAATACGGAATCATCAAACAGCTAAACAGTTATAGAGTGAGATGAGAATGAATAATTGAGTGAAATGTCTGGAGGCAATAACAGAACATCTATGAGCATCTTTTCAGGAGAAGCTGTAGAGATATTAGAGAAAGCTTGTAAAATCTTTTCCCGTTCATTTCAGCCTCTATATCCCTTGATTGTTAAACAAGTAAGTGAAGGAACAGTAATAGACGTTAATGAGAATAAGTACATAGATTTTACATCTGGAGGAGGAAACCTACTACTAGGTGGGAACCACCCGAAAATTACTGAAGCTATCACAAGACTCATAGAGCAGAGGAACCTCTTCACTTTCCAGAAATCATATAGCAGAGACTTTGTAGAATTTATAGAAGAACTATTAAGAATATCCCCTCTAAAAGGTGATGCGAGAGCATTAATAGTTGATTCTAGATCTGAAGCTGTAGAGGCTGCTATTAGAGTAGCTAGGCTATATACTGGGAGAAGATTAATAATAGGATTCACAGGTTCATATCATGGTTTAACTCTCGGAGCCCAATCTATATCAACCGATATACCTACTAGATGGAAGAGATTTGAAGAAGCTCCAGGCTTCGTAAAAATCCCCTACCCAGATTGTTCAAGATGCTTCCTTCATCGTAAAAGAACCGAGTGTAGAATAGACTGCCTAGATTACCTTGAATATATGCTTACGCTTGGTATCCTAGAGAATACTGCTGCAATAATCCTACAACCATTGAGAAGCGATGGTGTCTCCCCTCCTGAAGAATATCTTAAGAATCTTAGAGATTTCTGTAAAGAAAATAAGATACTATTAGTCGTGGATGAATCAATATCTGCTCCTGCTAGAACAGGTAGATGGTTTACCCTAGATTACTACGATGTAGATACTGATTGTTTAATCTTAGCTTCACAAATCTCTCAAGGATACCCGATTGGAGTCTTTCTATCTAAGAGTAGATTACTCGACTTAGAACCAAATTATATTGAACCAGAAGTTGGAGGAAACATCCTTACAATAACTATAGCTTCAAGAGTCTTAGAGATATTGAAGAATGAAGGATTGATTGAACGTGCTGAAAGAATTGGTAGACTGATAAAGAAGAGGCTTGAAGAGCTTAGAGGAGAGCTTGAATTCATTTCTAGAATAAATGGAAGAGGAATGTATATAGGGTTTGAGCTATTGAAAGAAGATAAACCATCTAGAATCCTCGGAAGAGAGCTTGTAAAAGAATGTTTTAGAAGCGGGCTGCTACTCAAGATAGATAGAGAATCAACTATTGTAATATCTCCTTCACTGAATATAGGAGAAGAATTACTGGAGGAGGGTTTAGAGATCCTAGACGCTAAGCTAAGAGAATTGTACAGGGCTAGGACAAGATTCTAGTTTGCTATATTCTAGCGTGTTATCTCAAGCTTTTTTAATCTAATACCCTCTCTGTGGATAGCATAACTGCATTCTTTACAGACAAGCTTAAGAGTCTGCTTCTGAGTAGTCTTAGACTTCTTACGTTGGAGAGGATATTTCTGTCCACCGTATCCATGTAGTTCCCTCTCATGTCTACGTGCACCTGCAGCTAAAGCTCTATCCTTACCCTTCTTGTATAAAGTCACCTTATGCTCAGTATATCTACGGCATTTCGGGCAGTAAGTATTAATTGTTTCAGGGATTTTCATACTGAAAACAAATGTAAGTCGCTAATTATTAAATTATAATTTAATGTAACCTCTACTAGGTCATGTATGGTGGATTTGCTTATAGGCTCCAACGCTGGGCTTAGGTCCTTGGATACCTTCCTACAGCTGCTATGAAACTGGTACTCCAAGATAGCTCAAACCTTGACTTCCTTACTTTCTTATTACTGAATCCAGAGATGATTCTCATCTCTTACGGCTCTGATAAACTTTTCAAGAATAGCTTTAGCTTTAGGTTTCATCTCCTCGGGTAGATGGGGGTCGTTCTCCAATACTATTTTCTGCAGCCTAATCCTACTTTTAACCCAAGCATAGTCTTTCATTCGTAATGCATACTCAAGTTCTTTCTCAAGTGCTCTGAAATGAGCAGCATAAATAATAGACTTAGGTGAGTCTACGATTACCCGCGTATCAATCGTTCTCCCCATTTTCTTCAATTCATTTACTTCTACTACTTCATGAATTAAGAGATAGTCATTTCCTAGAACCTCCTTTAAAGTGATTGTATCGCCTGAGAAAGTCTCTCCGGACATATAATCGAAGAATTCTTTAGCTGATAACTCTCCCACAAAATAATTAATGGATTCAAGCATCTTCTTAGCTATCTTAACTTTATTCTCAATTTCCGCTAACATCAACCTTACCCTTCGGCAACAGCTGTTTGTTCTTGCCAACTTTACTTAAGGTTTTCCTTTTTCATGTTTGAGGTGATTCTGTTTATTCTTTCCACTTTAACAAGCGTTAGAAGTTTATAAATCCAGTTACCCAGGTTCTATTGTGCTACCACTAAGAAATTCTTTACAAGCATTTATCGAAGGGATTAATTGGGCATCGTGGGGAGAAGAAACTTCCTGTTACCAACGATAATATTAGAAAGTTATCTACAATGGGTGTATTAAAGAAACTTGAAAAGATGAAGAAGTAAAAGCTTTGGAGCTGGAGTATCGCTCTATATCTCAACTCGAAGAGCTGTACTGGGTCATCTATGATTATAGGTACTCCGTCTAGCGCTTCTAATACATGTTCTGGTGGTAGCATATCAATGCACACTATGTCTATGTTTTCCTCGGGAACTCCAAGAGCTTTTGCAGCATCCACTATTAGCTCTCCAAGCTTGTATAAGTCGCACTGCGGCTTCATAAGAACTGCTATATCATAGTCTCCCTTAAGGGTGTAGCCCTTTGTCCTACCTCCATAGAGAAAAGCAAGGACAACTCTACTGCTCAATGCACTCCTAAGCTTCTCAACCACCTCTGCAACATCCTCAATAGGGGGATCGGTAGGCTTTTCCTTAATACCCCTTAATACTGTAGATACTATTCTAGGTGCATCCACTTTTAAACGTTTTGCAAACTCATCAACTTTGCCTCTATTAACAGCGGCATAGGCATGCACAAGAACATTTCTTAAGCCGGCCATAGACTTCAGCAACTCGGCCTCATCATCGCCTACAACGCCAGATTCCCTCAAAGTATAGCCTATCTCTGAATATGCCTTTGGTCTCTCCCATCCAAGTGCAATGATAATCATTAGACATAGATCTAGAATTGACTGAATAATTAGTTGAACAAGCTTTTCAATACCTCTATAACTCTTCTCAGCTTCTAACTCTGTTACAAGCTCCTCTACTAGGTTAGCCTGCCTCTTAACCCTCTCTAATACATCCATGAGTACACACCAATTAGCAACCCTACCTTTAATCACTATTAAAACTTACTTAAATCTGAATTTTTTATACAGGATATGTAAGTCTTGCGTATTTTCTGTATATCGGCATTTCGTATATTAGATGGAGGAAGATTCTCGTTTCAATATAATCTCTCTTAGCCTCTTCTGCAAATTCATCATAATATCCAAAATGAAAAACTTCTTCTAATGTGAAGTATTCATTTTAAAATTAGACGTGTGCATAGGCTTCTACAAGTCTTCTCAATACTCTAAGTTGTTTCTCATGTTCTTCTCCTATTTCTTTTTCTTCAAATACTCTAAATTTCTCCATAATCTCTACTTGATATTCGACAGGAATATATTGGTCGGCCAAATTAAATAGAATATTATCTTCCTTCCAGATATGTTGTTCAAGAAGTGAAATGTAGTTTCTAGCATTTTCAATGAATTCCTCTAGAGCATTAGGAGAGCCACCTCTATATTCTTCAACTGCTTTATTCATAGCTTTAACATATCTCCTACCTTCTTCATGTTCCAATAACATAACACCTATAGGACCACCATATCGTGGTATACCAGCATTCTCTAGGGCTGGAAATAAAATACTTTCTTCTTTTCCATGATGACACTTATCTGCAAATATCCTGATAAAATTCAGTATATCTACCAAATCTTCAATGGAGACATTCTGCTCTAAAGCAGCTTTCTCAACAATCTTATCTAAAACTGATAGCATCTCTTTAATTTCTAAATGTTCATTCTTTAAAACATCCGTAGGCTTCATATACAATCTCAAATCCAGACCTAAACTTTTAAGATTTAAACCTCATATAATAACAAATTTTTAAGTGATCCAGAATCGATTCTTCTATTAAAGATACGTCCTTAGAATCTAAAGGGAATGTTTTCAGAGTATGTTAGAGTAGATCCGTAAATAGGTAGGATATAAATTCTATGAAGGCGTTTAATTTTTTAGAAGTGGTGGTTATGTTATTAATTGAAAGAATCGTAGTCGGCCCATTAATGAGTAATGTATACCTCGTATTTGACAACATTACAGAAGAAGGAATATTGATAGATGCTGGAGATGATCCAGATAAGATAATCAAAATAATTGAAAAGAATAATGTTGAAGTAAAGAGGGTATACCTAACTCATGGGCACTTCGACCACGTATTAGCTATAAGAGAACTTAAAGATTACCTAGAATGCAGATTCTACATACATCAAGATGACCTACCAATACTCGAAAGAGCTGCAGAGTCCTGTAAGAAGCTACTGGGAAGAGAATGTAGTAATCCACCTAGTCCAGATGGATATGTTAAAGATGGGGATGAGATTACCATTGGAGAAAATAAAATTAAAGTATTGCATACGCCAGGTCATACACCTGGTAGCGTATCCTATTTAACGGATGATTCAGTATTCACAGGAGATACACTCTTCGCTGGAGCTATCGGTAGACATGACTTCCCTGGAGGAAGCTTAGATCAGCTCCTTAATTCACTAAATAAATTATTAAGCCTCCCAGATAATTACTCAGTATATCCTGGGCATGGCCCCTCAACAACTATTGGTGTAGAGAAAATCTATAATCCATTCATAGGTTTGAGGGGATTATATAGAGAAAGCAAGAAAAGATAGTATAAGTTTATATGATGAGAGAACAGGGAGAGAAGTGATGGGTCTCTCAAAATTATTGAGAAGATTTATTGTAATGCTTCTTGCAGGTATATGGTTATCTATTAACTGGAACCTCGTATATGATTATTCAGCGGTAATCGTTGCAGGCTTTCTAACATACTTACTATGTGAATTGTACTAGCTAGTAAACTATATGAATCCATGGTGTGGAGAGACTATTCTTGAGAAACATATCTTCACTTGAATTAAAACTGCATACTTCAGCTTTCATAATAGGTCTCGGATTATCTGCTCCAGCTTATTTTATCCCTATATTTCTCCAAGAACTAGGAGCAAGCTATACCCTAATCGGTATCATGGGGAGCATTAGGTCAACACCATACGCTCTTCTACCAATCTTTACAGGTTTTATCATGAGCAGATACGATATGAGGAAACTATACGTTCTCAGTTCAATTCTATCATTAATAGGCTTCACCCTCTTATCAATCTCTCAAAGCTATTTAGAGATAGGTTTGGCTAACTTTCTACTAGGTGTATCAATGGTATTCTATTGGCCTATAGCTGAATCCATTATTGCTGAATTCTTCCCAGAAGATTTGAGGTGGAAAGTATATTCTAGTTTTTCTGCTTCATGGTCTACAGCATACTTCATCGGACCCATAGTAGGAGGAGTATTAGCTGAGCTAGCTAACCTAAGAACTTTATTTAGTATTTCAGGAATTATATGTGGAGTAGCTGCACCGTTGATTTACCTTATGGGTGAGTTACGCCTAAAAAACATTGATAGGATAGGGTTTAAAGGAGGAAAATTAATCCATATGTGGTCTCTCTATGTTATGGTCTTTCTTTTTACGATCGGTATGGCATGTCTCATTCTTCTTGCCCCCTCATACTTCTATGAAGCTGGATGGAGCAACTTGATGGTTGGTACGGTCTTCACGGTGTTCGGAATGACCAGGACTATCGCGTATGTTCTATTAAGTAAGTTTAAAAAGATAGATGAAGCTAGAATCATGACTCTATCAATAACAATACAATCAATAGCGATATTCTTACTAATCTACACTCGTCCAGAAATAATATTTCCAATATTAGCTCTCGCAGGACTTATCAATGGAGCATACTTTGTCGCATCATTCAGCGTTATTAGTAAGAAAGTTCAGGCAGGATACAGAAGTATCTCAATTGGCTTTCTTGAGAGTATAATAGGATTAGGATTTATTATTGGACCAGCATTTATTGGTTTACTTCTAGACTATCTGAATGTATGGATAGCTTTCACTATAACATCTCTAGTAATCTTATCAGCTTTACCAATACTGTTTTTCTCTAAGAATATTAGGTAATTCTTCAGCTAAGACTACATACAGCTGTATTCTCTCTGACAAATCTATTAAACACTACTTCAGCAATAACCTTACATTCATTAGCAATATATCCGAGAGCCCATGAGATATACCTAGCTGATGGAAGTATTCTTGGGTCGCCTGTTAATGCTAAGCTTGTTCTACTTAATCTAATATTCTCATCAATTTCCTTAATTACTTCATCAGCTATATTAATATCGAGACTGAAGAAAGCCTTCATACACTTATCAAATATTTCTTGTACTTTGTCTGCTATCCTACGTAGTTCTACCGATATATTCTTATCAAGCCATAATCCTCTCCTCTTCAAGTTTAAGCATTCATGTGAAACATCATAGATGTAATCTGCAATTTCTTCAAGCGATTTAACAGTTATCCTTGCGCCTACTACATAGAGTGGGCTATCTATCCCAAGTACTCTTCCAAGTTCTCTTCTTCTAAGATAAGTGAAGAGTAGTCTCACTATGAGAAAGTATAATTCATCTATTCTTTCTTCTTGTTTCTCGATATTCTTTATTATGCTTTCATCACCCATGCTTATTAAGTCTGATAGCTGACTGAGCATTGATGAGACCATTACTTGTAATCTCTTTAATAATCCTTCAATAGGGAATCTACCAGGGTCTATGAAACTCTGAATTAATATGCTCTGAGGGTTATGTTCTACGATCTCAAAAGCTGGCAACCTATCAATAGTCTTTGATATTTCATCAGTCTGCTCTATTGTAAAGCCTTTCATAGATTGTATTCTAACAGCATCATATCCTTGAACATAGCATCCAATTATCATTCTAGCGAGCTGAATAGAGGAAGCACATAATTCAGCATTTATAGTTGCAGTTAATTCTTTCTGCATTTTGACTGGAGGTTGAATCTTCAAAGAACCATCTGGCTCCTCAATAATGGCTAGCATGTCACCTCTCTTCAACCCCTTCTCAACAACCCATTGCTTAGGAAGGGTTATACTATAGGTTCCCTCGCCTACCTGCTGTATCCTCCTATACTGTTCGCTTACCTCCATGTCCGCCCGCCTATATACACCTATATACATCTATTAGATAAAATTTAAGAGCCTCTAGAAAGAGTCTTATAGTGGGAGGCGAGAGTAGGATGTTATTAGAACAACCGAAAATGTCTTTAAGGAGGAGCTACGCAAACGGCTATAAATACTGTTCAAGATGCAGGGTCTATTACCTAACAGACAGTGTAAGATGCCCTTATTGTGGAATACTCTTAAGGAACTCACCGAGAAAAAAGAAATCTCTTAGAAATACGAAGGTTGTTAAAGTCCCACCTGAAATCGAGAAAGAGTCTAGCAAAGTAGAAGTAGCTGTAAAAACAACATAAGAGTAGGTCTCAACTAATAAGCTCTAGAAATCGTTGAAGGACGCGGATAAACCTACTAATAAATCTTCAATGATTTATATATAGATTCTATTACTTATTTTATTCGTGGCTTATGGCATGGTTAGCCAGGAATACATCGTAGAGCTTGCAAGCAAGTTAATCAGAATTAATAGTGAAAATCCTCCTGGGAGAGAATTTGATGCTGCAAGTTTTGTAGCAGATGAATTAGCGAAAATAGGTATGAAGACGGTGATAGATAAATTTGAAGATTCAAGAGCTAACGTAGTTGGAGTGTACGGAGAAGAAAACCAGCATCCTTCAATAATGTTGAATACTCACTTAGATACCGTCCCAGCAGGAGATAGAGAAAAATGGAGTTTCCCACCCTTTAGCGGCGAAGTAAGAGAAAACAGAATATGTGGTAGAGGAGCAGTAGATGCTAAAGGAGTCCTAGCCTCATTCCTTGGAGCATTGAAAGAACTAGCTGATAAAGGTTGGCCTATAAAAGGAAGAGTAGTTTTAGCTGCTGTAGCAGATGAAGAAGTGGAAGGTAAAGGTACTAAGAAGTTGGTTGCAAGGGGTTTAAGAACAGATTATGCAATAGTTGGAGAACCTACATCGCTTAATGTATGTATAGCTCATAAAGGAAGAGTAGTAGTTCAAGTAGATTTTCATGGACGGTCAGCACATGCAAGTAAACCATCTAGAGGTAGGAATGCAATATACTATGCATCTAAATTTGTAGAAAAAATCCAGAAAATGAAATTTACAGAAAAGCATAACCTTTTGGGGCATCCAACATGTACTATTACATTAATTAGAGGTGGAGTCAAAGATAACATAATCCCAGATAATTGTACAGTAACCTTAGACCTAAGAATACTCCCCTCAATGAAGCTTAACCAGACACTAAAGAAACTTAAAAACCTCATAGAGAAGGATGCATCTAAAAAAGATTATCATATAAGGATAGTAAACTATATCCCACCTGCAGAGACATCTCCTAGCAATGCCTTAGTGAAGACAGCACTGGATACAGTAACCGAGGTAATAGGTAAGAAGATAGGGGTAAGAGGCTTCCCAGCTACCTGTGATATGAGTTTCCTAGTTAATCAAGCAAGGATACCTACTATTATTCTAGGTCCAGGGAGAATAGAAGATGCACACGTAGTAGATGAATCTATAAGTGTAAGCGAGCTAGTTAAAGCTTCACAGATATACCTAAGGATATTAGAAAAGATTCTTTCCTAAATAATTGTTGTTAATACTAATTTGCGGTTAATCATTTGTGAAAGTCTACGTTCTACGCCTTGCAGCATTAATAACCTTGGAGAAGTCTCGTATTCTTGCTTGAATACCGTATCTATCTTCCCTAAACCTCATGTGTAGATATATCTTAAAGAGGAGTATCCAGTCTCTTTTAAGATTTAATCCACTAGTTAATCCTCTCCGAATAAATTCAAACACAGTAACATATGGTTTAAACATCTTTAAGATAGCTTTACTATATCTTTCAAAACTATCTAGATTCTTAACAAGTGTTTCTGCAGAATATAAGCTTGGAATTATTCCCTCGCCTAGCATTGGGTAGACTGTTCCAATCGACTCACCTACCCCAACGATGTTCCCGAAATAGAATGGTTGACAGTAAAGTGGAGGAGTAATCCTAACAGGTCTACCAATCTTCATCAAGACTTCTCCTCCATATTTCTTTATGAATTCATCAAGTACTCTACAGTGTCTCTTAAAGTAGTCACCTGCACCAACATTATACATATTTCCACCTAGCGGGAAGTACCATAGATATCCTGAAAGCTCCCTAAACGGCTTAATATAGAAATCATCAAAAGGAGGGTTGCTAAATTTTACACGATATTCTACTGTTGGGATAAAATAATCATTTCTCACTTTTGGTAGGAGAGACCTATTGAATCCAGTCGAATCTATGATTAAGTCATATCCATCAAGAACTGATGAGACTCTCATACCGAATCTTACCTTACAATCTTTTATCAAGTCTTCTTCAAACTTTTTCTTATCGAAAGTGCAGAGCCCCCTCAATCTTATATAGTGAAGCTCTCTACCAAGGTCTACTATCATCTCTCTACCAGTATGTAATATGTATTCTTCAAAATTCAATCCAACCTTCTTTGCAAAATCCTTCATAACATTCTTAGAAGTGCCCCAAGCACATATAGGGAAATACCTAGAACGGTCAAACATTTCGAATCCTTCAATATTATGTTCATCTCTAAGTCTTGATAGAAGATACGACCCCGCTACCCCAACACCTACAACAGCGATCTTCAAGCTAGAAAATATTAAAATAATTGAAATTTAAACTCTAATAAACTAAAACAATGTGAAAAAGTAAAATAGAGAGACACTATTTGGGAGAATGCAGATAACGATTAAATCCAACCAATAAATGTATAAAGAGTAGGGCCCGTAGCTCAGCCTGGTAGAGCAGCGGGCTCATAACCCGTTGGTCGTGGGTTCGAATCCCACCGGGCCCATGCCGTTATACTTATACTTAATATAATAGATGCTGCTATACATTCTAAGTGTAACGAATCCTGGTGATTTGTAATGAAGCTCTCCAGTCCTGTGATTAAGTTTGCCGGATTACTCTTGGGGCTGGTCATACTGTCAAATCTATTGAGTTTAGATAATCTCCAGATGTTTTCCCTGCTCATATTGGGAAGCATGATCGGGGCAACATTGATGTTTTGGAGATATAGAGTCTTGTTCGCATTCATTGCTCTGTCCTTTATGTTAGGCGTAGGCCTGATAGAAGTTAAGCTGATAAAAGACTTCGCTCAACTCGATACTATTCTTTTCCTAGCATCTATGATGGTTATAGTTGGATATCTTGAAGAAAAAAGATTCTTTGAAGTATTAATGGATAGATTGGTCGAGGTTATTGGAGATAAACCTACTCTAGTCATGATATTCTTCTTGGTTATGTCTGCTCTTCTCGCTGCATTAGTAGATGAAGTTACATCTATCTTGATAATGATCGCAATAATCTTAGACTATACTTCGAGATACAATATCAACCCTGTACCTTTCGTCATCATGTCCATATTTGCAACGAATATAGGAAGCTCAGCAACCGTTGTAGGAAACCCCGTAGGAGTAATGATAGCTTTTAATGCAAAACTAAGCTTTATAGAATTTCTGAGGTGGGCTACACCGATTGCTATAGCTTCTCTCTTTCTAACCTTAATTATCGTCCGTATTGTATTCAAGAATGAGATAGCGAAATTGGAAAAGGCTGTATTAGATGAGAGAGGAAAGAGTAAGAAAATAGAAGAGGTTGTTAGAGAGGTACCCGACATCCGTATACCCACATTAATCTTTCTAGCAACAATACTTGGCTTAGTCTTTCATACACCACTAGAAGAATTGCTCGGACTGGAAAAGAACTCTATGCTTCTAGGAGTTCCATTCTTTTTCGCTGGGATAGTACTCTTATTTGAGAAGGAGCATGCACGAGAAATAGTGGAGAGAAGGATTGATTGGTGGACGCTACTCTTTTTCTTGATATTCTTTGCAAGCGTAGGCACATTGAAACATGTTGGAACAGTAAATGTACTAGCTGAAATAATCTATAATTCTACGGGCGGATCCTTAGAATATATTATGTCAACTATAATTTTTGCTGGAGGGATTATGACAGCTTTCATGGATAATGTTTTAGCAGTTGCTACGTGGATACCCATAATACATACAATTGGAGAATTTGGGGTAAACATTTACCCACTTTGGTGGACACTATTATTCACTGGAACTTTCTGGGGAAACCTAACGTTAATTGGGAGTACAGCAAACATAATTGCGATAGGAGCTTTAGAAAGAAGAGTCGGAGTACATCTTACTCTAAAGTACTGGATACCCTATGGGGCCGCTGTAACTTTTCCAACAATCGGGCTTGCAGCACTCCTTATATTAATCCAGCTACCGATGATGATAGCTTAATCTCCTTTAATACAAGCAATAATCAAGGGGCGGTCATTTCTTAAGGTAATCCAAATCTCAAAACCATGTTTTATCAAGGTTGTAATAACATCGCCATAAGGAAAGCGTACCGGATCTATAACTTCTATACTAAAACCCCCATACTCTGTATTCACTATAGCAGTCCCCGAAACTATTAACTCGATACTTTCTCTTATATCGTGAACAGTTTGAACCTGCTTCTCGCTTAATGATACTGGATTACCAATACCAGGACTTTGAGCGCATTCTTTACTCTTTCCTTTCAACCCTCTAAGATATTTCACAAGCATCTAATAAGCCTTTACTCTTTTATTAATGAAGATGCAAACCAAACAATAAACATTATTATAAATTAGTAGGATAGTTTCCGGATAAGCATTTTTATCCGCCCCCTGTCCTCGTGGCTTGGTAGTATATTGTGAATAGGTTTAGGAATAGTTTGAGGTTTGTTATTCCCTGTATGTGGTTTCTTGCGCTTAGCTTGTAGTGGAATACCGTCGTCCTCTCCTTTAGGTATCTGAAGAATCT
>JAKCEX010000049.1 GCA_023539395.1 Candidatus Geocrenenecus arthurdayi
ACCTCTACAATTGCCTACATAACGCTACATTAACGTTCAATGATGTCTCTGAGTTGATGTATCAGTTTCCACAGCTTATCATCTATGTAGTGTATGTTCTCAGCAACCTTACCCTTAGCCATAGATTTAAGGTGGATGCAATCTACTAAAGCTTTACCGATTGCGATAGGCTTCTTATTCTTCTCATCCTTAACTACTACTATATCATTCTCTCTAAATTCTCCATACACTTCTCTTACACCTGGTCTCATAATATCTGCTCCATTAACTATGTGGTGCACGGCTCCCATATCTACGATAATGTAGGGTATATGGTCGAGGATGCCGATACTATATTCTTCAACGAGGGTGGGGAAGACTAATCCAGATTTCTCGATCAGTACATCGCCATGTATCTTATAGATTATTACATCTTCTACTTCAATCTTGAATATGTTCTTGACCTTCTCCTTTACTAGTGGAGAAAGCCAATGTATTTTCTTAAGCTTCTCTAGAAGCTTAGATGTTTCTGTCTTACTTAGGTAATTCGCTTTCAATCTCAATAATTAATTCTCCAACTCACTCTAAAATATTCTTTATTCTTCTAAGGTGGAAGTATGCTTCATCTAGGTTTTTAACTATTATTACGTTTACGTTTTCCTGAACACTCCTATTCCAAGGCTGAGAATATAGTAAGAGAATCTTGCCTGTATCTTTCAATACTTCAACCATGTATGGTGAGTCATCAATATAGACATCGTATCCAAGTTTTGCTTTAGCCTCACTATTTCTAGCCCATACGTACCTGTTAAAGCGTACTCCGTAATAGTTTAACCATTTTAGTGCATACTTCTCAGTATTTTTAGGTCTAGCTGTAAGAATATCTACTTCTCCAAGAGTCTTCAACCTACATACTTTCTCTCCAATTCTATCTTCTGTTGGAGGGATCTCAATCCACCTCTTCCATGCTTTATTGAGTATTCTCGCAAAGTCTTCTTCATTAATATTCAGCTTCTTCCAGAAAAACCAATCATCCAGTTCTTCAAATTTTATTAACTGGCCTTTTTCTTCATACCATATCTTAAGCCAAGCTTTCATAGAGTTCGCCAATACACCATCTAGGTCAACTGCAATCCGCATCTTCCAGCCTCTACGTCTCCCCAAGGATAAGTTTACCCATACTTAGCTAAGAATTGTAGGATCTCTGAGTAGGCATCCGTCTTTTCTAATTCATTAATCCAATCAACTTTAGCATTTAAGCTTTCTAGATTACTTGAAACATAAACTGAGTAAAATTCTTCTACAAGTTCATCTATGTTCTTTTCGCTAACATCTATCTGTATTACTTTTCTCCTACCAAACTTTCGTACTGTATCGTAGAGAGGCTTATCAACTATCTCTGCTAACATGTTTTCAGCTACCTTCCATTCTGGGTAACCCTTCTCTATAAGCCTTCTCATGAGTATGTCTGGTCGAAGTCTCAGTACTATAACCAGCCTAACTGGTATACCCCTTGGTTTAAATGGATTTACAGATGCAATAATAGTCTTCTTTCCTTTCAGTATAGAGCCTAATTTACTTGAAACCTTCCTAAAATCCACTACATACTCCCTTGATGCTTCATCATAATACTCGTAGAGCTTCATCTCCTTAACGAGGTTTGGGAGATCGATAAATTCTACTCCTAGTTTCTCTGCAAGTTTTAAGCTGAAAAGAGTCTTACCCACAGCCGCTACTCCGCAAACGATTATAACCCATCCTTTCAAATACTCCTACCTACATGGATTAGGTTATTCTAGCTTTAGGATATGAGCCTAGTACTTTTAGTAGGAGGGTCTTCTTGCTTATAGCATTTAATGTTTCTTGTATTAGAGGGGTTTTTCTATGACCTTCGAAATCTACATAGAAGTAGTATTCGAATGGTCTGTGCTTTGTAGGTCTAGACTCAATCTTCGTTAAGTTTATGTTTCTTACAGCGAATTCTTCAAGAGTACGATAGAGAGAACCTGGAATATGTGGAAGAGAGAAGATTATAGAAGTTTTATCTTCACCTGTTGGTTCAGCGTCTTCCCTCCCCATTATTAGAAACCTTGTATAATTTCTACCGTAGTCTTCTATATCTTTATCGAGAATCTTCATATTGTATATCCTAGCTGCCCTCTCACTCGCTATAGCTGCAGTGTCTAGAAGCTTCTCTTCAAGTATCTTCTTTACACTCCCTGCTGTATCATAGCTTGGTATAGCTTCAAGCTTCTTACCCATTAAGTATATCCTACATTGAGCCAAGGCTTGAGGGTGAGATATTACCTTCTTTATATTCTTTGGATCTGCATCTGGGTGAGCTATCAAGCAATGTGATACTTTTAAATATATTTCACCTGAAACCTTTAAACCAGTGGATAAGAGTAGGTCATAGGTTTCATTAACTGAACCTTCAATACTATTCTCTATAGGAACTACTCCATAATCTGCAACACCAGCTTCTACTACATTAAATACAGTAGATATCTCTCTACATGGAATGAAGTCTACTTCTTGATTAAAGAACTGGATTGCAGCTTCCTCACTATATGCACCCCTCTCACCCTGGAAAGCTATCCTTAATCTCAAATTCACATCTCCAATCATCTTCTTATTCTTTTTAAACTCTTCTTATAATATATTAGAGCTACGAAGACCATCCAAGATATTGCTGTAATAGCCCATAAGATTAGGGAGAACCAAGATGTTTTAGGTTCAATTATCTTAATAAGTATAAGCAAACTTATAGGCAGGGTAGTCATCAACAATGCAAGGATTGTAGATTCCTTAAAGAATTCTTTGATGCTCATAGGGACCCTGGTTGAATAGGTTCAGAGACTACTTCTAGTTTAGGGTCTTGTTCAAGCCCTAGAGCATCTTCCCATGACACATACATATCTGGGTAAGTTAATCTAATGATATAATACCCTGCAATCTTGAGTGATAATGCTAGCCAAGGGAAGATAACCACCTTATTATTGTTGTTCGAAATTTTTAGTAAAGGTATTGTTATACCTTCTCTAGGTATTAAGAGGTAGATATGGTCGCCATCTTCATCAATCATCTTCTTAACCCTACTAATGAGGTTTCTAATTTTAGGTAGACTTACAACCAGCAGCCCTATAACACCTGTTAAACCTACAAGCAATGCCCAGAAAACATCACTTCTCCTAGGAACATACTCTCTTAAACCATTCTTTACATACTCTTCCAGATCCATGAACCTATCATGCTTAAAGATCTTCTTCCCATCAACATTCTTATAAACATACCTAGAATGTATCAATAATATCCTAGATTTACATCCAGGAGAACAATCAAATGATATCTCTAAGCTATTTGACTTAATATTTCTCCTTACAACCTCTATTACTAGTTTCGTGATGTTCTTCTTATTGGCCAGGGCTGCAAGTTCTTTTAAGTACATCTATTACTAGATGATTATAGAGGATTTTAAAGTTTCTCTTTAAAATTAAGACCTGCCTTCATCAAAGCAGTTAGTAAGACATTCCCTAAAACTACTATTGAGATTAGAGATCCTATAAGGATGGATAGCCAGAAAGCAGGTAAGCCTGGCAGGATGAAGATATAGATATTATAGTATTCTGGAGAGCCAAAGATATACCATAGATAGCTTCCTACAATTATTGATATCACTATTGATTGAAGGATTGTAGTTGCTATAATGATTCTCCTAGTATGTTTTATGCAGATCTTCCATCCAATATAGCATGCTATGAAGTTTGCAAAAGAACCACCTACAACATCTAGCAATGTCCATCCACCGAAGAATACTTGACCAGCTACAAAATTTGATACTGCACATCCTATAGTTAACCCCGCTATAGCTGGCCAACCGTAGATAATGCTTAAAGGTATTAATGCATCAGCGAATCTTACTTGTAGAGGTAGAAAACTTATCGGCGCTAAACCGACTACTAATACAGCGTATACACCAGCGAACATGGATGTTAAAGCAATCTTCTTCATAGCATACTTTCACCTAGATATGCATGCTTAGTAAAAAATCTTAGTCAGCTCTGCCAAGCTACTTCTCAGATTATATTGTATTTAATGGCTCAGATGAGAGGAGGTTCTGTCACGGCTCCAACCCCGCTCCTACGCGACGTTCATTCATCACAGCCATATACAATCTCTTAACAACTGATATTTTGACTTTATCATTTGTTGTAAAATTCAGAAGAAAGACTTAGTCGAAACATGGTTACGAGATTAAATCTATATTCTTGAGAAACTCATATTGTTAGGGGCAATGGTATTAGAAGGATTACCAGATGATCTTAAGATAAAGATATGGAGGTATAATTTAAGAATAAATGCAGAAGACATTATACTTGATAGTTTTCTAACAGACTATATTCCAGAGCTTAGGATGAAACTCTCCGAAGCAGATGTAAAGTATGAAGAGCATCTCAAGAAGATCCATCAAGACTATGGAGTAGAGGTAAGTGAAGAATACGTCTGGACTTTGCCTGAGCCTGCTATATTAACTATCTCTAAACAAGAGATAGAGAGAATACCTGAAAGAATCCTGAGGAAGCTGGTAGAAAACTCTATAATAATGAGATACGATGACAAATTGTATAAACTGGTTCTAGAATATCCATGTGGCTAACAGCAATCCCCAAATAAGAGATAGTAGTAAAACGTTAAAGAAACAAGGAAGAATTATGAATGTGTTAAGATGATGTTCTAAGAAGCATCGTATCAGAATTATTCTATAGGTTGGAGAGTGGGTATGTAGAGGTATGATTCATGTTTAAGATTAACGTATGTTTATAGACTCTTACAGGTATTTCAGAAACCGAAGATGGCGGCTTGCTGTAAATATTCTTAGATTTACATTTAAATGTAGCTATCTTCATTAGAAGATATTGAATTGAAGATGAAGATAGAGGAGCCCATGGACTCAAAGATGGGAGAAGAGATAATTCTACGAGAGACAGATAGAACGGTTAAAAGTAGGATTCCCACATTTAGAGATGGATGTAAGACTCTAAATGCAATGAATATTCTTAGACACGAGATACTTGGGTTAAACGTTGTAGCTAGAGGAGTAAAGCAGAAGATAGAACATTCAGGAGAAGTCGTAGGAGAAACAATGAAGACTATCAAACTACTTAAAGGGAATGGTAGAATAATTACTCTGATTAAAGATGCATATATATTTGAGTTTACGTTACCGAATAATGAACGAGTACGTATTGAAGGAGCAGCTCTAATAGGTAGACCTGAAGATAGATTAAAGAAGAAGGTGAAGAGATGGTAGTGAAGAATATTGGGATACCTGTAAAGCCTCCTACAAGAGAGTGCGATGATCCTGAATGCCCGTTCCACGGTCACCTCAAGGTTAGAGGAATAATCTTGACAGGAACCGTATACAAGAAAAAGATGAGTAAAACAGTAATAGTGAGGCGTGAATACCTTCACTACATTAGGAAATATAAGAGATATGAAAGAAGAAGGAGCAATATCCCAGCGCATTTACCTGCATGCATAGAAGTAAAAGAAGGAGATAGAGTAAAGATTGCTGAATGTAGACCCATAAGCAAGACAGTTAGCTTTGTAGTAATAGAAAAACTATAGAATGAAAGCCAGCAGAAAATAAATCTCTCTCTTATTAGTTTGAAGCCTCATATAGATAGATTTTTCAATTAATTCATAGTTATATAATAGATGGATGCTGTTAGTCGGTTGGAGGTGTAGTGGATGTCTAGGAAGAGTAGAGCGGTAGCTGCTGTAGGGATTCTTGAGAGGAGACCGAACATACCTAGAACTATAAACGTTGGTTCAGAAATAACATGTGCAGATAATTCCGGAGCACAAGTATTAAAGATTGTGCAGGTACATGGTATAAAAACTAGGCTTAGACAACATCCATCTGCTGGAGTAGGAGACCTAGTATCTGTAACAGTAAAGAAGGGACCAATAGACCTTAGGAAGAAAGTAATGCATGCAGTCATAATTAGACAGAAGAAGCCATATAGGAGACCTGATGGAACATGGATCTGTTTTGAAGATACAGCTGCAGTACTTGTAACACCTGAGGGAGATGTAAAAGCAACAGAGATTAAAGGTCCAGTAGCAAGAGAAGCTGCAGAAAGATGGCCTAGAGTAGCCAACATTGCAGGCATGATAATCTAGTTATTTATTGCCATACATATGAAATCTCATAATCAAAAGATAAAGGATGGACATCTATTTACTTAGCCGACTTATAATTTCTTAACTCTCTGATAATCTCTCAATCTCTCATATATAATATAGGCTATGTCTATGCTTCCTTCAACCTTCACTTTACCAAAGAAGAATGCTTTAACAGGATCTAACTCTCCTTTTAGTATTTTCATAAGATTCTCACTACTACTCATAATAGTACTTTCCGGCTGACCATCAAATTTATCCAGTATTCTTAGTCCATTCTCACTAACCTCCACATATATTGATCCATTATCTGTTGCCCTCAGCTCTATCACCAAAGATTCGGATGGGAGAATCTTCTTGGTAACGTAATCTGAATTCACATCCTCAATAATCTTCTTTAAGATAGATAGTAGCTCGGAGACCATCATTACATATTCTGCTCTAGTAGTATTAAAGTTTGAGGCGAGAATAGATGTCCATAACTATGTGGTTCTTAGTCTTTGAGTATGATTTAACAATCCTCCAATTTCTTATATTTGGTTCGTATCCAAGTTCTCGGATCTTGTCAAATACTACTTTAATGAATTCTAGTTCAAAGCCTCTTCTCACAAGTTCATGGAGATGGATTACTCCTCCACTAGGTTTTAATCCTTTAAGAGCTTGTGGGATTGCTTCTAGAGTTCCTCCAAAGTATCCCATAACTACTCTATCTGCAATTTCTCTAATCTCTACGCCGACTATCTTCTTACAGTCTCCTAAGATAGGCTCAACAATATCTTGAACATTATTTAACATGACATTGTTTCTCAAGTAATTGTATGCTTCAGGGTTTATCTCGATAGCATATATTTTCCTTGGTCTCCCGATGACAGCCATGGGAATAGTGAATTGACCGACACCTGCAAACATATCAATTATTACTTCATCACATGAGATCATCCTAGCTAATCTAAGTCTCTCATAGCTATTTCCTAGACAGAGCATTAATCTTTCAATATCCAGCTTGAGCTTCCATCCATACTCTTTATGTTCAACAATCTTTAAGTGCTCTCCAGCAATATGCTGTATGACTGGCCTTCTCTCAACACCTTCTACACCAAACCATCTATACACAGCTCGAACCCTCGGATAATATTGGAGAGTTAGTCTACCTATATCATCAACCCATTTTTCAAGTTCTTCTGGAATACGGATGAGTGCAACCCTATCTATGATTCTCGCTCTAGAAGGTAGAAGACTTCGAGGAGCATCCTGAAGATTCTCCGCTAAGAAATCTTTAAACTTCAATCTCACCTACTAAATAATTATCTAAACATGGTATTATACATACAGCAGATTATGAGGTCTGGGAATGGTCAAATATGGGGTATTTATATTGTCCTAGAATTTTCCAAAACTTGACAAGACTTCTCTCGGAGGAAAAACTATCGCTTTCGTTGGGCATACATTAGCACAATTTGAGCATCCAACAATACATTTTAAAGGATTCTTAACCACTGGGACGTTCTTTTCTTCATCCCATTCGTAAACTTTCGTTGGACACATCTTAAAACATTTTTTACATCCATTACACAATTCATCAATTACAGTTGGAAACCATGGGATGCTTTCTCTAGGAACTGCCCTCCAAGTACTCATATGCAAAAATTATGATGCCTTATTATTAAATGTGTTTTACAAGTCTGGAACTATACCTGGGATACGTGGAAATGGTTGAACTTCACCTATATGTTTTAATCCACATATGTATTGGATGAATCTTTCTACTCCAATCCCTGCTCCTGCAGATGGTTTTAGGAGTTTTTTCTCAGCTAAGTCTAGTATAAGTCTATAATCATCTTTTCTTAATCCATCTCTCTCTATCTTCTTTAGAATTTTCTCATACTCATATTCTCTCTCTGCTCCAGATAATACTTCACCGTATCCTTCTGGAAGGATTAAGTCATAGTTCCTCCACTCACCAGTCTCGAAATCTTGGAAATCATAGAATTGTCTTGGAATATCTGTTACCCATACAGGATCCTTAGAAGTTCTAGATATTTCTTCTTCCCAGCTATCACCATATTCTTTCTCAAGCTCAGCTCTTTTATAGACTCTAAATGGGGCAGTTGGTATCCTTAAATCTCTCGAAAGCAGTTCTAATTCTTCACGCATTTCTTTTTTAATAACTTCAATAGATTTCACAATTAATTCTTCAAATAATGTAAATATATCCTTCATCTTTGCATAAGCAACTTCAAGGTCTAATTGCGTAAACTCGTATAGATGTTTCCCAGTAATCATTCTCTTCCTCGATTCTATTCTAATATTTGGGGAGAGGATGAAGATCTTTTCAGGCCCTAGAGAGACAAGAACCCTCTTATGGACTATCATACTCTGCATAGTCTTAACCCTCGTACCGTAGACCTCGACTTCAATTCTATCTTCAATACTGTAGCCTGGGTCTGGCCAGAGAGGATCCGTAGACTTAGCTAGAATTACTGGAAGTATCCATTGGAACCCCTTTCCCAATAGTATGTCAGTCATAGTCTTCAATACCTTGCTCTGTATTTTCAAGACTACAGGCATTTTAGAATCACCTATCCTCATAATCGAGGTTAAGTACGATAACTCAGAAGCTTCTACCTGGTACTTCATCTACTTCACCCACCTCCTCATTACAATTTGACATAACCACATACTAATATATGTCTTTTTAATGAAAAAGAGGTCAAAAATACGGCAAAAA
>JAKCEX010000050.1 GCA_023539395.1 Candidatus Geocrenenecus arthurdayi
CATACATCGGTTATTAATAAACCTATCTTTAGAGGGCTAACTCCTTATGAACTCATCTCAGAATTCGGTATCTTAGGTGCATGATTATTGATGTTATTGTTACTAGCTTCTTGAGTATTCTATCCCATATTTCTTCATCCTGACAGCGTTTAAGTCTCCTCCAAGCAATCTTATATAATCCATACTTTAGAGGCATATCCATCCACCTACAACGTATTCAAGCCTTTGAGACAATAGCATACTACCCTTTGAACTAGCAGCTAGGATTGAAGAGTACGTAGGATTAAGAAACATACTAGTTTACAGATACATGGTCATCGATCATGAAAGATTATATGAGAAAGCCAAGAAGCTTGTAAAAGTGGTTGGAGACTTCGTAAACACTATGGAGAACCTATTGAAGAAAGAATGTTAACACGAACCTATCCAAGCGGGCGGGATGATAAAAAGGGTGTTACTCTTTACTAGGAATGTTGTAGATGTTATGGTCTAGTCAACTTTTATTTAATTCTTATATCTACGATGAATCTATCGACTTTTAATTATATTCTTCTTTCTACTAGGAGTAGGTGTTGATAGAGGGGTAGTTTATAGATTATTCAGGGGATGCTAGTTCTTTAGCCATGAGGTATGCGTCTTCTCCATCCATGTAGTATTGTTTAATACGGTCAATCTTTATGAATCCAAGCTTCTCATACAAGTTTATAGCTGGAGCGTTAGAGACTCTTACTTCAAGGAATACTTCACTACAATTATAGACTTCTCTCAAAACCTTCATAGCATTCTTCATAAGCGATGAAGCTATACCCATCCTCCTATACTCAGGCAGAACAGCTATAGAGATTACATGCCCAGCTTTACATATCTTAAACCTTTGAAATCTTGAGAGTATCCTCTCAACCCTACACATAATGTATCCAGCTATACGTTTATCAATCTCAGCAACTAGAAAACTCTTAGGGTAAGAATGGAGAATAGACTCAAAGAAACCATAAGTATAATTTTCTGGAAGACACACACGGTTAATATTCATAACAGCCAGTAAGTCTTCTTCTAATGCTTCCCTAACCATGAAGTGCCTATCAGGTTTAACCTCCAATGTCACCAATTCTAGAAAACCATGCACTCCATCAATTCTTAAACATTCCCTAAAAAACAAAAACAAGAGAAAAACATACATTTATCAACTCAGCAACCAGAAACCCCCTCCCATCCAACCCTGGTCAATCAGATCACATTTGAAACTTAATTTATCCAGTGTTAGAATGAATACTTCATGGTTTATGCCTACCTAGATTCGCCCACTACATGGTATTATCCCTAATCTAATAAGGAAGCTTAAGAAGGTTCATCCAAGTCTACAGTTTGATCAGGTATTCTCAGCTACTTAATACTAGTATCTAGAGAAAAGTTTAAAATAAAAGATTACATATAGTTAGCCGAGGTAAAAGGAAGAAAAAGCAATGTATATAGATAATATCGACCTTGTTAAATCCATTGTTACAAGATACTTTACGGTTTCAGACGTATTTCTAGATGCTGGGATCCTGACCTTCAATGTATATGATGAAGATATAAAAGAGAAGTTTAGAAATCTTTACAGAGAACTTAAACAATATGACCTAATCCCTACAGCAACAAAAGAAGATGGAAGAATACTGGTTAGAGTATTCCCGAAGCCTAGAATTGAGCCACCTATACCAAGGACTCGTACACTGCCCCTAATACTCTTCATAGCAACACTAGGAACAATAGCTATAGATGGATACCTAAGATCCTCAACAACCGTCTACGAGATAATAACGCTTAAAACAGGATTCATAGATAGATTCCTAGATGCATTACTCTTTGCAGTATCTTTAATAGCAATAATAGGGATACATGAACTTGGACATAAAATATCTGCAAAGATAGACTATATGGAGTCAAGTCCACCATACTTTATACCAGGGATACCCACAATGATCCCAACCTTCGGAGCAGTAATCTTCCAGAAAAGCCCAATAATCAATAGAGACGATATGTTCGATATAGGTGTAAGCGGGCCAATAGCAGGGTTCCTAGTAAGCATAGGAGTACTCATCCTATCATTCATGACAGCTAGATGGGTACCAATAACAGAATATGAAGTTATACAGGAGCAAGTTACGAGAGTAGGTGGGCTATTTCTACCACCGCCTCTAATCTTCTATCTAGCTCGACCATTATTCGGTAGACCAGACATGGTTCCACTATTCACAATAGTAGGGTTCGCAGCATGGCTTGGAATGCTTATAACAGCTCTAAACCTCTTCCCAGCTTGGCAGCTTGATGGTGGAAGAATCTTTAGAAGCTTCCTAAGTAGTAGACAGCATAGAATCGCAGGGTACATCTCTGTAGTTATACTAGCGGTTACAGGATACTTCTTCTTTGCAATCCTCATACTAATGATGATGCCTAGAACACCTGATATACCTCCACTAGACCAAGTCTCACCACTCTCCAAAGGGAGGAAAACAGCCATAATACTTGTCATAGCAATACTAGTATTAACATTTGTTCCACTTAGATTCTTCTAACACATATACAGGCTGAGTAGACTCAATACGAACATCTTCACTTAACTAGCCATGCAAGCCCCTCAACTATCCTGACAGAAGCCTGCTTACTGTACATTCTAAATCCGTAAGTTAACAAGTCTTGAACAGTATCGAAACCTTTTGAATGGAGTGTCCTCTCAAGAATACTTCTAGGGATGGTTGATACGAAGGCAAGCTTCTTTCTACTCAACAAATCCGTAACACTCTTGAGAGCTTTCACCCCTAAACTATCTTCTTCGAAACTATGTGAAAATAATGCTTTTATGAATACACTGCTACCTAGCCCCTCCCTGCACTCAGATATTAAACCGATTAATCCACCATCTTTAACCCCTCCACATACTAGGTTAACTACATGGAGGCTACTTTCAAGTGTTGAATCCCATGGCCACCCTCCACAATCAACAAGGATTATTTCTACTTCATCTTTAATCTTTACAGTATACTTCCTCTCAGCATCTCTGAGACATCTATCCTCAAATTCATACAGATATCCAGAATAAACATTATCACCTACTATACATATCCCCATAAGGTTTAATTCGTCTCTCAGCTTAAACCAGTAATCATCATCCTTAACTAACCCATTACCAACCCATCCAGATAACTTGAGAGAATCCCCTATAGATGGATAACCTAATACACCGTGAGGAAGAATAGAAGATAGATAAATCTTAACCTGCGACTCAATTATGCTTCTCGACACCATAACACCACTATACTCAATCTTACCTTCACTCCAAGGATAAACTATGCAGCCCCTATAAGGTTTCAAGACCTCACTTAACTCTTCTTCTAGAATCTTTGAATCAATCCTCCAAGAAGAAGTAAGAAGCTTAAGCTTATTCTTCTCAAAACCTCTAGCTTCAACCTCAGCTATCAGAGACTTTAATAAATCAACCTCCCTATTTGAAGCATAATCAAAGATTATAGCTATACTCTCCCCCACAGCTATCTCATCAATTATCTTTGAGATAACACTATAATCATATCTTAAACTTGGATACGATGCTGACAGCTTCTCCACTCTAACTTCATCGCTTATATCTACGAAAACCTCTGTAACGCCGTACCTAAACCAGTACTCCGTCAATCCCAACTAGATATAACATACGAATTAAAGTAGATTTAAATCCACACAATATCTTAAGCTAATAGAAGATTCATGGATGTAGCTAGATTCATGGAGGCAGTTAAAGAGCTAGCAATCGAAGAGAAGCATAATCTAGTGGAAGAATTACTTGACATACTTTTATCATCTGTTAATCTAGAAATGGTTCCAGACGATGTTGGCTGGAGAATAAATCAAGCTTATAGAGGTGGAAAACTAACTGAAGAGGAGATTCTTAGAGAGCTTGCTTACGCTGTATCTATAGCTGAGCCAGCTAAGTTTAGAAGAATAATAGAAAAGCTAAAGGTGGAAGACTGAGATGACCGTTTTCTCAGTAGAGATTGTTCCCAAAGACCCTCTATGGAAGATCGACCTATTAACATATATTATCGGGGAACTTGGATTTTCAGGTGTATGGCTGAGCGAGCATCCACATAATAGGAGCAGTTTTATAACAGCTTCAAGTTTACTGAATAAGGCATCTAGAGTCTGGGTAGGGTTAGGAGTAATCAACCCATACACTATAAACCCCTTCGTAATAGCGCAGTTAGCAGCATCACTCACAGAGGTAGCTCCAAATAGAATAAAGATAGCTATAGGAGCAGGAGATAAAACAACACTTGAAAGCATAGGCATAGAGAGAATCAAGCCACTGGAGAAGATTAGAGAAGCTGTAACAATTATACGCCAACTCTTAACTAAGAAGAAGATAGCAATAGATAGAATACATGGTAGATTAGACTTTAATCCTAGGAGCAGCGTCCCAATATATATTGGTGCTCAGGGTCCAAAGATGCTTCAACTAGGTGGAGAAATAGGAGATGGAGTACTCGTAAACTACTCAAACCCTGAAGACCTAGAATGGGCATACAATGAAGTAAAGAAAGGCATAGAGAAAGCAGGTAGGAAGATAGAGAACGTTGATATAGCAGCATACCTCACGATATCCCTTGACGAGGAACCAGAGAAGGCTGTTAAAACCGCGACCCCCTATGCTGCCTACATACTATGTGGGCTTCCAGAGAAGATAATGGAGAAAATAGGTGTAAGTGAAGAGAAATTAATTAAAGTAAAAGAAGCAATTCAAAAAGGTGATTGGCTAAGACTATACGATTTCATGGATGTAGACATTGTAAAAAAACTAGTAATCGTTGGACAACCAAGAATACTAGAAGAAAAATTAAGAGAAATAATAGATATTGGATACAGCCAGATTGTTATAGGAGCACCTATAGGTCCAAGAATTCTACGAACACTCAGAGAGATCAAGAAAACAATAGACGAGGCTAAGAGAAACCTATACATATAAACTTAGGATGAGAAAAATAGAAAGGCCGCTGAAGATGGTTGGAGCCTTATAATTTTTAGTGCTTCTCCAACTCTTGGGATACTCTAATCATTTAGAAGGATGCATAAGAACAGCTGTTAAAGGATTAGAAAATATATAGATAGATTGAGTACATCGATTAAATGTGGTAAGCGTATAACTTTACAGTATATATGGTAGACTTTCGACTAAAATGATTGGCTGTTCACGGTGTGTAATGTTTGCCTTACATAGATAATGCTAGATTCGATGTATCGATCATAGGTGCAGGGCCTGCAGGCTTATCAGCTGCATACATTCTTGCAAAAAATGGTTTAAAAGTTGTAGTCCTAGAGAGAGGTAGAACACCTGGATCAAAAAATCTATATGGTGGAAGAGTTTATGCTAAGCCTCTAGAAGAAATCTATGAAAATCTTAGGAATGAAGCACCTATTGAGAGATGGGTTAAGAAGGAACGTTTCAGCATAATGTCTAGAGGGGAACTATTCACAGTAGAGTATAGTTCTCAAGATTCTACAAGCTTTGTAGCTTACCTCTCTAAGCTTACAAACTGGATGGCTCAGAAAGCCGAAGAAGCTGGAGCAGTAATAGTTACAGATGTACGGGTAGATAAACTGTATCTCGAAGATGGAGTAGTTAAAGGCGTAGTATCAGGTGATGATATATTGAAGACCGATGTTGTAATAGATGCTGAAGGAGTAAATAGACTAATCCTTGAAAGACTTGGATTAGTAGAGAAGCTGAATCCAAGCCAAGTAGCCTTAGGGTTAAAGCAGGTTATACGGCTTGACCCTGTTAAGATCGAAGCAAGGCTTGGACTATCCCCAGGAGAAGGTCTTGCATGGCTAATAATCGGACAGCCAACAGGCTTCCTCCCAGGAGGAGCATTCATATACACCAACTCATCTACTATCAGTATAGGATTTGTAGTATTCTTAGATGAAGCATGTAAGAGAGCCACCAAGCACGTATTCGATATACTTGAAGAATTTAAGCAGACACCTACAATCAAAAATATTATAAGTGATGGCGTACTAGTCGAGTACGGTGCACATTTAACACCAGAAGCAGGGTTAGATATGAGTCCACCTAAACTATACAGTGACGGTCTACTAGTAGTTGGTGATGCAGCAGGACTCCTATTAAACCTTGGATACACTATTAGAGGAGTAGACTTCGCAGCATACAGTGGATACTTAGCAGCAAAAACAATCCTAAAAGCACATAGTGAAGGAAGCTACAGAAAAGAAAACCTCTCACTATACCAGAAACTCCTTGAAGAAAGCTTCATAATGAAAGAGCTTAGAAGACATAGGGGGATCTCAAAGATCTTAAAGTCAAGCGAAGTCTTCACAGAATACCCAGAGATACTGATAAGCATGGTTGGAAAACTATTCCAGATACAGGATTCCTCTCCAACATTAATACAAGCATTAAGAGAATCTATAAAAGGGAAAACCTCTCTTGTAAGAATACTCTGGAGCATGTTTAAGATGGTGAGAGCAATATGAGTGAAGTTAAGGTAATGAAGAAGATGAAGATAGATGAAGCTTTAAATGCAAATGTATGGGATGTAGACCATAAACCACACATAATCGTAGATTATGAAAAATGTAGAAAACTATGCGATAAGAGAATCTGCACTCTCCTCTGCCCAGCTAGATGCTATACATTAACAGGTGGGGAAATACTATTCAGCTATGAAGGATGCGTTGAATGTGGAACATGTAGAATAGTCTGCCCACATGAAGCAGTAACATGGGATTATCCACTAAGTGGAAGAGGAGTCCAATACAGATACGGCTAACCATACTAAAAGACATCATCTCCAAAATAAAGTTCAAAAGACTAAGAAGAGACAAGCAAACACTAATATTGAGGGGCAACATAAATTCTAGGACTAAATTTCCATATGAGGAAGATAAGTTACCTTGACATCCATCTCTACTGCTTTCTGAGAGAGACCTTTATCCGCTGTAATTAGGGCTGCATCTAGTTCTCGGGCTAAAGTTATATAGGTTGCATCATAGACCGTAATATTGTATTCGAGAGCTTACTTGAGCGATTCTTGGAGGAACTCACAGCCGGGCTCATGATAGTTCAACTCTACCTGAGAGAAGATACTGGAAAGCTTGTAAGCATTCTCCACAGTGATAATATTTCCCGATACGTAAGTTCTCAAAGCATTATAGACTTCATATTTTAGCAGAAGTGGAGCATAAAGTTCTACAGCTCCTTCAGAAAAACTCTTCAAAAGCTTTAAGGCTAGGTGGGCGTGTCCAACTTCTATTTACTATTTGTAAATTTTAAAGCTACACTTATAAGTAATCTAGGAAGAATCTATGAATTGTTAGATACGCCTTCTTATCATCAAAACTTTTATATACAAAGTTAGAAGCATAGTGGCTGAGAGTATGTCTCAGGTTCGTGATCCATATCTAGATTTACGTAGTAGGTATGTTATGGATGGTGTTGCATTGTATCATCCATTAACTATTGAGAGGGGTGAGAATGCTTTCCTCTACGATATCAATGGTAGAAGGTATATTGATTTTACTTGTGGTATAGGTGTGACAAGTCTTGGACATGCGAATAGTGAGCTGATTAGTGTTGCTGAAGAGCAGTTGAGGAAGCTCTGGCATGTCTGCTTCATGGTTATGAATTATAGGCCGTATGTTGAGCTTGCTGAGAAGCTGGCTAGGATATCTCCAGGAAGCTCAGAGAAGAAAGTCCTACTACAGAATAGTGGTTCAGAAGCTATTGAGAATGCTATAAAGATAGCTAGACAAGCGACTGGTAGAATCTACATCATCTCATATGAAAACTCATTCCATGGTAGAGGAACATATGGTTATGCTCTAGCAGCAACTGGGAAGTACAAGCCTTACAAGATTGGGCTTGAACCCATAACGCCTGGTGTCGAGCTCATACCATACCCATACTGTTATAGATGCGTATTCAAGCAGGAGTACCCAGAATGCGGTCTAGCATGCTTAGACTATCTTAAGAAGTGGTTTACCTATAGCAGGGTCCCATTAGAGAGGGTGGCCGCCCTGATCATTGAGATGGTGCAGGGTGAGGGTGGATTCGTAGTTGCACCAGTAGATTACGTTAGAGAGCTTAAGAAGCTTCTAGATGGATACGGCGTCCTACTCGTAGATGATGAAGTCCAGTGTGGGTGGGGTAGGACTGGCAAGATGTGGGCAGTTGAGCATTATGGTGTAGAGCCCGACATATTGGTTACAGCGAAGGCGATAGCTAACGGTCTACCATTATCAGCCATAGTAGGTAGGAGGGAGATTATGGAGAAGACCCTGCCAGGGAGCTTCGGTGGAACATATGGGGGAAACCCTGTATCATGCGCTGTAGCATCAAGAGTAGTAGACATAATGTTGAGGGATAAGCTGCCTGATAGAGCTGCAGCACTAGGAGAGATCGTGAGGAAGAGGCTCAACGAACTATACGGTAAGTTTAAGCTGGTAGGCGATGTTAGAGGCTTAGGAATAATGCAGGCTATAGAGCTCGTCAAGGATAGGAAGACGAAGGAGCCAGCAACTGATGAAGCAGCCAAGATAATAGATAAAGCAAGAGAGAAAGGCCTACTACTACTTAGAGCAGGACTATACCTAAACGTGATAAGACTACACCCCCCACTAACAATAGAAGAAGAAAACCTTGAGAAAGGCTTAGAAATCCTTGAAGAATCAATAAAAGAAGTCGAGGCTGAATCACCATAGATACTACATTATTTACTTGAAAACTTAAGTT
>JAKCEX010000051.1 GCA_023539395.1 Candidatus Geocrenenecus arthurdayi
TTCTCATTAGCAACTTCTATGGGTATGAATTCCAGTTCACAGCTTGGGGTAATATATAGTATTTCAGGTTCTCTCTTATCCATGTATCTATCGATCTTCTTAAGAATTGTTTCTACATCTTCTAGAAGGCTGTTTCTCCCATCTACTACTCCTAGAGCTATCCTATCTATATCATAATCGGCTAACATGTTTAGGCTTGTATATGTTAAGTCGAATCCTACTACATCTAAATCATAATCTAGCACTGCGGGTAAAGCGTTTAACCCATCTCCAAAATATAAGTATACCATCTTTTCAGCAGTAACTCCTTTAAACATTTCTGCTATAGCATCTCCTACTATCTCCAGAACGTCTCCTCCTAGTTTACTCCATACAAGAGATGGTGCACTAAGCTGGACCTGACCTATCTTATACTTTCTCTGGAGCTCTAGTAATTCGTGGTTGAGAGCTTCGGAATACTGAAAGAGTAAATCATCTAGCTTAAGCTTGCTCTTATTCTCTGAGAGTGATATGAATGTATATGGGTCAGGTAGTATTAACTTCCATCTTCCCATGGTTACTAGGTCTGGGTAGATGTATCCTGAAAGTATACTATTCTTCCTGTGAATCTCTCCAGTTATTATAGGCTTCTTATAGAAAGCATTATTATCAAACCATCTTGCTAATCCATCTACTTCTACTCCTAGAAGATTCTCAGCTATAGGTCTAAGGAGGTCATGCCATTCCAGCATTCCATCAATAATATATCTTAAACCAGCTTCATCCTGAAGCTCTACAATCTTTCTAGCTTCTTCTAGGATCCTCTTCCTTAACTCATCCCTCTCAAGCTTACCCTTAAAATACTCTCTAAAAGACTTAATCAAATACTCGCTCCGAGAATATGCTCCTACGAGCACCCCATAGACTTCAGTCATCTAGCTTTCGAATATTTAATAATAATTTTTAAACTTTACAATCACAATAATTATAGAATATGAGGGGCAAAGTAGATTGCAGGGTCACGGGTTTGGCTAAGTTTCAGTGATGAGTACTTCTACGGGTACAAAGCGTTTTAGAAGTATGGCTTCTATCTCAGCTATTATCTGTTTATCTGTGAATCCTCTCTGTCTGAGTGTTCTAGCTCCTGAGGGGCATGATGCAACGCATGTCCCGCATCCTTGGCACAATACTTCTTGAACACTAGCAGTCTTAGATTCCCTATCAAACACCGTTGCATTATATGGACATACAGATATACATATCCTGCACCCAGAGCATAGATCCTTGTTAACTTCAGCTATCACTGGCTCAGCTTCTACAACACCCTGGCTAAGTAGAGCTAAAGCTTCAGCGGCAGCAGCTGCTCCTTGAGCTACCGAGTCAGGTATATCTTTGGGTCCTTGACATGCTCCTGCAACGAATACTCCTCTGTTCACCGTAGAAACTGGTGCGAGTTTGGGGTGTCTCTCAAGGAAGAATCCATTCTTATCAACTGGGATATTGAATATTCTTGCTAATTCTCTCGCATCTTTCCTAGGTTCTAGAGCGGTTGCTAGTACAACCATGTCTGCTTCTATCTGCTGTACCTTCCCTAGTAGAGTATCTTCGAAAGTTACAATTAACTTTCCATTATCAGATTCAGTGATTTCAGCTGCTTTACCTCTAATGAATATTACTCCTTCTTCCTGCACTCTTCTGTAGAATTCTTCGTATCCTTTACCATGTGCTCTTATATCTATGTAAAGCTCGTAGACGGTAGAATTTGGAGCTCTCTCCTTAATTAAGTGAGCTAGCTTCATAGCATACATACAGCAGACTCTCGAACAATATACGTGGTAATTCTCATCTCTAGATCCTACACAATGTATGATTACTACTGTTGAAGGGGTTCTACCATCTCTTAGAATTATTCGCCCATTCGTGGGACCAGAAGCACTTGTAAGCCTTTCAACTTCAAGCCCAGTATACACGTTCTTGTATCTACCATAACCGTAACGTTTTATAACAGATGGATCGAAAACATCGTATCCTGTTGCAAGTATAACTGCTCCAACCTCCAAGGCTATCTCTTCAGGTTTCTGTTCAAAGTTTATTGCTTTGGTTGGGCAGAACCTCTCGCATACTCGGCATATATTCTTGGTAAAGTAGAGGCAGCGCTCCCTATCTATAGTGTATTTTCTAGGCACAGCTTGTGGGAAAGGTATGTAGATTGCTTTTCTATAGCTTAAGCCCATATTAAATTCATCTAAAACTTTTGATGGGCACTTTGTAGCGCATAAACCGCATCCAATACACTTGTTTTCATCAACGTATCGCGGCTTCTTAACTACCTTGACTTTATAATTTCCAATGTAGCCTGATACTTCTTTAATCTCGCTATAAGCTAGTATAGTAATGTTTGGATTAGATGCTACATCAACCATCTTCGGTGTTAGGATACAGGATGCGCAATCGAGAGTTGGGAAAGTCTTCTCAAGCTGAGCCATCCTACCTCCAATCGACGGCTCCCGCTCAACTAGATATACCTTCTTACCTGAGTTCGCCAGCTTCAATGCAGCCTCTATACCAGTTATTCCACCTCCAACGATCAGTACAGACTGGGTTAATGGAACGTGAATCTTCTCTAATGGTTCATGGAATTTTACTCTATTTACAGCTGCGGCAACAAGTAGCTTGGCTTTCTCAGTTGCTTTCTCAACATCATCTGTTACCCATGAAACATGCTCTCTTATATTGACCATCTGGAACATGTATGGGTTTAACCCTGCTTCTTCACAGACTTTCTGGAATGTAGGTCCATGCATTGTCGGAGAACAAGATGCAACAACTACATTTGTTAAGCCATATTCTTTAATATCCTTCTTAATAAGTTCTTGACCTGGGTCAGAGCACATGTATGGATAATCTCTAGCAATAACTACTCCTTCTAAACCTTGGGCAAACTCAGTAAGCTTCTGGACATTAACTGTTGAGGCAATATTTAGTCCACAGTGGCATATGTATACCCCAATCTTCCTATCCATATCCACTACCTCATACAGTAGCTGTTAAAACCATCTTCTCGATCAAATGTTCTGCAATATTTTTACTGATACCTAATTCATCAATTCCAATACCAAAAGATAAACCAACCAATTGTGTAAAGTAGATTATCGGTAAACGTTTGTCTACACTTATTCTTTTACCTAGTCTAGTTCTGGCCATCTCTAAGTTTAGGTGACATAGAGGGCATGCTGTAACAATACATTCTGCACCTTCTCTAACATATGAGTTGAAGATCTTTTCAATTACCGTAAGTACTTCTTCTTCGTTCGTTAACATTAGCATACCTCCACAGCATTTAGTCTTTAATGGGGATTCAACTGGTTGACCTCCAATCCATGAAATAATCTTTTCAAGAGAGGTGGGGAACTCTGGATCGTCAAAATAGCTATATGGTCTAGTTATCTGGCACCCATAATATGCTGCAATTTTTAATCCTTCTAGTCTTCTCTTAACTCTATTCTTTATAGCTTCTTCTCCAATATCATTTACTAGGAAATCTATTACATGGCGTATACGTAGTCTTGAAGATGCTGGGCTTCCAAGTATACTGTATTTCTTTGTTATTTCATTTCTGACCTTAGTATTTGCTAAGATCTCGGTTAACGTTCTATTCATTGATAGAAAACATGCAGGGCATAGGATGAGTATTTCAGGTAGATTCATCTCTAATGCTTTAGCAAGATTTCTTGCTCCTAGTAGATACGACCCTTTCTCATCTACAACTCTATACAGGTTAGATCCACAGCAATTCCAGTCTTCTATCTCTGAAACTGTTATACCTAAAGCTCTCAGTACAGCTAATGAAGAAAAACCATAATGTCTCCCTATACCGTTTCTAGAACATGAGCAGCCTGGGTAATAACTTAAAGCTTTCCCGCTTGTATCCATTACTTTTACGCTCCTAGATCTTGATCTCTTCTATATTCTGAATCTTTTCAAGTGAAAATGATAATGTCCCCTCTCTTAGTAGCTTCATTGAAAATGGGATCATCTTTAGTAGTTTAAATGGGCTGGTCTTCAGAGAAAACTTTATCATAAGCCTAGGCTCCGATATCCTACCATACTTGTTTATGTATTCAGCATACGTTTCCATAAGTTTTGGATATAATTGATTGTTGGAGTAGCCGTTCTTTAATGCAGACCTCTTTAATGCTGTCATGAACTCTCCGATGTTTATCTTAGCTGGACAGCGTACTGCACATAAATAGCATGTTGAGCATAACCATATGGTTTTAGTCTTTAATGCTTCATGAATAAAACCTTCTCTAACCATTAATACTACTTGTCGGGGGGTATAGTCCATGTAATTGTTTAGTGGGCATGAAGCTGAGCATGTACCACATTGTATACATTTTTCAATAGCTGCACGGATTGCATAACTATCTTCTATTAGATGGTTATTCTGAGAAACCAAGTGCGCTCACACTACTTTATCTTATATATCTGGAGTCTTCTCACCCAGCTTTACACTCCACTCTAATGCGTATCTTTCGCCAAGCCTATCCGCTGCAATTATTATCAAGCTGCTCTCTATATCTAAAATATCCCTAGATAATTGAGATATAATCTTCTGAAATTCAACTGAGCCATTCTTATTATTTAAGTGATATTTGCAATGGTTTATAAGAGATCTACAGCATGTTAAAGCCGTAACTATTCTGGGTGAAACATCTACATTCCTCTTCTTCAAATCCACTATAAAGTCAGCCAAATTTTTCCATTTATCCTCAATTTTTTGAAAAAGCTCTCTCACATCCAACTTTGTACTATACACCTTACTCCACCGTCTTATACTGTGTCGATCTCAGGTATATATGTTCCGTATTTTTTATAAACTAAGTATATACTTTCTTGCAGCAGTATTGTCCATACGGTATATTCCTACCCTGGAAGAATAGTATATATTGATATATATATCTAAATCTTAAATAGTGATGTGTATATACTTATACCGTGATAGTTAGAAGATTACAAAAGGTCGGGCATAATACCCTCTCAATAACTTTACCGAACCAGTGGATCAGGGAAATGGATTTAAAGAAAGGCGACGCAATAGTTTTCATCTTCGAAGAAGACGGCTCATTAAAACTTAAACCAAGTACACTTGTTGAGAGAGAGAAAAAGAAAAGTGAAGTCATAATATATGCTGACCAATGTAATGAGCCTTCGCTTCTCGAGAGATTAATAATCGGACACTATATTCTAGGACATGATATAATAAGAGTTATTTCTTCAACATCTTTTAAGGCAAGCCATCTAGAAGTAATAAAGAAGGCTGTTGGAAAACTTATAGGAGTTGCAATAATTGAAGAATCTCCTCTACAAGTAATACTCCAATGTATGGTTGAGCCTGCATCCTTCCCTATACAAGTACTCCTTAGAAGACTTTACATCATCGTCTCTACAATGCATAAAGAATTATCTGACGCTTTAAAAGAGTTAGATTCGAGCTTAGCTAGGCAAATAACATTGAGGGAGCCGGAAGCAGATAAAATGCACCTACTCATTACTCGCCTATTAACTCTTGCTCAGATTAATAAGGAACTATACTCAACAATAGGTGTAGAAGATTCACGGGACCTTATACTATATAGGCTCGTCTCGCAGAATCTAGAAAGGATAGGTGATTGGATAGAGAATATGTCTAGGTATATTGAATACTTAGAGCCAAATAAGAACTACATACAGGAGGAGGCATTAAATTATCTAGCAGAGATGAGCAACCTTTCACATACAATATGCTTCAATGCTATTAACTCATTATTCACAGGAGATATAGAAGAAGCTAACAAGGTGGTTATACAATATAAAGAAACATATGAAGACAGGGACTCACGGATAATGCATAAATTAATAGAGTATATTCAATGTATGCCGTGTGGTCCTTTAATAGGAGTTATAGTCTTCGGTTTAGTGAGAATAGCTGAATTAGGATCGGAGATAGCTCAAGCAGCAATAGATAGGGGTATCAGGAAACCAAGTAAATTTTCTGAAAACATTGTCGGAGACGAAACCCTCAAGAAACTTTACAGCCCAGAAGCATTCTAAACTAGCCGATAGAGAAGATTGGCTCTTCGCTAAGAAGATAGGTGAGCTACAATTGCTACTTGACCTAACGCTATCCCACCATCGTTTGCTGGATACTTCCTAGGTAGTAGCAATTGTAGTTTAGTATCTTTAATTGCTTCTTCTACTCCTTCTACGATATAATCGTTTACCGCTGCACCACCAGAAATCAATAGATATCTATGTCTTCTTTTCGCCATCCTAGAAGCTATCAAGCCTAATCCGTACCCTATCGTCTTCTGAATCATGTAGGCTATTTCGCCTACATCTACTCCTTCAATAAGCAGGTCTAGAGCATTTAGTATTATCGAGGTAGTATCTAGGATAGCTTTCTCTGAATAATTTATCTTGACATTGAACATTTCATTATTTTTCTTTGAAACTGCTTCGAGCTTTATCGCAGGCTCACCTTCATAGGTTTTCTCAAAACATACTCCCAGAAGAGCTGAGGCTGCATCGAGAATCCTCCCAGTACTCGAAGTCTTCGGAGAGTCTTGGACCTGTCTTAAAACCAATCTAAGTTCTTCTTCACCCTGCATAAACCCTTTCTGAACTATCTTGAGCTCCCTCATGATACCGATTAGCTCATCTTGGTCTAACTTCTTACTTAGTATTCCAGCCAGCATCCTTGCAGGATACTTTACTGCTAAGTCTCCACCAGGCATAGGCTGCAGTTCTAGATGACCAATCCTCTCAAAATCATTATAGGTTACTCTTAGTACTTCTCCTCCCCATATTGTTTTATCCAGCCCGTATCCTACACCGTCTATAGCTATCCCAAGTACTTCTTCTTCTAAATTGTACTCAGCCATCACTGAGGCTATGTGAGCCCAATGATGCTGTACTTTGTAGATTCTTGTATTGTATCTTCTAGCCCATTCCTCAGCAAGTAATGTTGATGGATATCTTGGATGCATATCTGCAGCAATTATAGATGAAGAAATATCTATTTTATAGTTTCCTATCAGGAATCTTAAGTAGCGTTCTAAATCTCTAAAACAATAATATTCATCAACATCTCCAATATACTGGGTTAGAACAACTTTATCCTCGAAGCCAATAGCTCCAGCACTTTGAAGCATTGCTCCGAAAGCTATGATAGGTTTCTTCAATTTTATAGGTAGCGTCATCCACATAGGTGCATACCCCCTCCCTCTCCTCAGGATAGATATTCTTCCACGAGTAAATCTTACAACACTATCATCAACTCTATTAATTATCCTTCTATTATGAACTAGAAAATAATCAACGAAATCTGATAATTTACTTCTTGCACATTCTTCATCAATACACATAGGTTCTCCCTGAGGGTTTCCACTAGTCATTACAGCAAACTTATCATGTGTATTTCTCAGTAAGAGGTAATGGAGTGAAGTATATGGGAGAAAAATTCCAAGATGCTTTAAACCTGGAGCAACTAAGCTAGATATTTCAGCTTCTTCTAGAATATCTAATAATACTATTGGTCTTTCTCTAGATTTTAGTATTCCTATTGCTTCATTATCTAGTTTGACTAGATGTGATGCAGTTTCAATATCTAGAACCATAACTGCGAAAGGCTTTGAAGGCCTCTTCTTCCTCTTTCTTAAACGTTCTAAGGCGTAGTCTAAAGTAGCCGAGGCAGCAATATGGAAACCACCTATCCCTTTAACAGCCACAATATATCCTTCATCAATCAATCTCCCAGCATACTCTATTGCACCATATCCACTATAAACGGGTTCGTAATCCCTTGTATAGAGCGTTATCTTTGGTCCACACTCTGGGCAGCTTATTCCTTGAGCATGAAATCTTCTTATATTCTCCGAGTCACGATACTCTGTTAAACACTTTGAACATAGTGGGAAATCATTCATACTAGTATTTTCTCTATCATATGGTATCTTCTCAATTATTGAGTACCTGGGGCCACAGTATGCACAAGAATGAAATGGATATAGATAAAATCTACTTAATGGATCTAAGACTTCTCTTAAACAATCTTCACATATAGAGAAGTCGGGTGGAATCATAGAGCTTCTATAACTATATGGATCGCTCTCAAGAATCTTGAATACATCGTATCCTTCTATTCTAGCTTCTGTAATCTGAAAGTGCTCTAAGTATACTACGCTAGGTTTCTCATCATTAAGTATTCTTAGAAAACTCTCAATATCCTCCTCTCTCCCTTCAATGTGTATTTCTACCGCGCTACCTCCAATGTTTTTAACGTACCCCTTCACTCCCGACTTAATTGCTACCCGATAAATGAAGGGTCTAAATCCAACCCCTTGAACTATACCCGATGCTTGTATTTTAACTGCCTTCAACAC